>JACIWY010000084.1 GCA_014360745.1 Chloroflexota bacterium | reverse complement strand
CAACTGCCGCTTTGGCGACCCCGAAGCGCAGGTTATCTTGCCCCTTCTAGAGACCGATCTCCACGCCGTGTTGGACGCTTGTATCGAAGGCGATTTGGATCAAATAGAGCTGCAATGGGCGAATAAATCGTGCGTCTGCGTGGTGATGGCCTCTCAGGGATACCCGGGCGCCTATAAAACCGGGTACGAGATCCAAGGGCTCGATCGGGTGGCCGAACTGCCCGACACGGTGGTCTTTCACGCCGGCACCAAGCGCCAAGACGGCAAGATCGTCACCGCCGGCGGGCGGGTATTGGGCGTGACCGCCTGGGCCGACGATCTGGCCGGCGCCATTGAACGGGCTTATGCGGCGGTGGAACGGATTCACTGGCCGGGCGCCATGTACCGTCGGGATATCGGCGCCAAAGGGCTGCGCCTGACGGCTGAGATATCGCGTTAGGCGGCGGGCACGGCCCCCAGACGGGCCAAAAGTGCCCACCATTTTAATCGCGCCAAGCCACCATGTAGAGGGCGACCATGAACTATTTGGCCGTGCTCGTCTCCGGCAGCGGCACCAACCTACAAGCTATCATCGACGCTTGCGAATCGGGCAAGCTCCCCGAGACCAAGATTTCGGTGGTGGTCTCTAACCGCAAGGCGGCCTATGCCCTCGAGCGGGCCAAGAAACATGGCATCCACACCATCTATCATCCTCTGTTGCCCTATCGCAAGGCGGGCGTCTCGCGCCAACAATACGATGCCGACTTGGCACGTATGCTCCTCAGCTATCCGGTGGACCTGGTCATCATGGCCGGTTGGATGCATATTTTGAGCATGGCCTTCTTGCGCTACTACTCGGGGCGCGTGCTCAATATTCACCCTGCGCTTCCGGGCATGTTTCCGGGCACACATGCCATCGAGCGCGCTTATGCAGCCTTTCGCGCCGGCCAGATCGAGCATACCGGCGTTATGGTGCACCGCGTGCCCGATGAAGGGGTCGATGTGGGCCCGGTGGTGGCCCAATGCGTCGTGCCGATCTATGCCCAGGATTCATTAGAAGATCTGGAGGCGCGGGTGCACGCCGCGGAGCACGAGCTCTATGTCAAGGCCATCGCCCAAGAGCTGGGCATCCACATCGTGGAGTGAGGAGGCGCAGTTCAGCTCCACTCGTAGCTGTAGCGCACGATGACATGGTGCAGCTCTTGGGTGCACAGCTCGCAGAAGGGCCAGCCCATCTCCACCTCTTCCAGGGCCAGCTCGGTCAACTCGCTTGCGGTGGCCGCGTTGCGCATCACGCAGGGATTGGTGCAATGGAGCTCCAGCCCCAGGCGGGCCGTGGCCTGTCGACGGGTCAGCTCCGGAACGCCCAACACATGGCCCAGGTGATGGCGCACCAGGCGGGCCAGGCTCAATTCGCGGATGTAGGTGTCTTGGATTTGGCGCAGGCGATACACCGACATCACAGCGCCGGTGCCCGGCAAGCTACTGCCCAGCGTATAGCGCTCCGGGTACATCCTAGCGAGCGGGACGGGAAAATCGGTCAGGTCTTGCTCCAACAAGGCCAGGTCAAAATGGGCATCGGCCTGTTGCCACGGCTCACGACGCACCAACTCTAAAAAGAGCGGCGCGATGACCTGCTGGAGCTGATCATCATAGCTAGAGTCGATATACCATTGCGTGCCCCAATAGGGCTTGTCGGGCACCAGGGCGGGGATGATCCAATTGCCAAAAGGGCGAATCTGGATGGGTGGATCGATCAAGGCCTCGGGGTGTCGCAGGTAAAGCCAGTATAACACTTGTTTGACCGTATCGATGGCCACACGGCTTTCCCGCTCGGTGATCCCCTCGGACCACGTCATCGAGATAAACATGAACCGGCTCCCTCCGTATAATACCCTTGTCCTCGATTCACCGGCGCCGATGAGCTAAAGGCGATCGTTTCCACCCAGGACGAGCGCGGAGAGGAATGAAGCGGAGACGAGATCGGATGAGACAGGGCAGATCGTGCCCCTGCATCATGCGCCCGTATCGGTGGTTCGAGCAGACTCATTCTAGGGACAAGCCCTGGGTGCGTCAAAAATGAGCGTTCAGGAGGAGGTTGAACATGCCGCGAGGACCCGACGAGGTGCGAGCCCAGATCAAAGGCTTGCTACCCTTTGTACACACGCCCTTTGTATCGCTGGCCGAGGTCGATCTGTCGCGCTTTCGCCAACATCTGCATTGGCTCGAAGGATTCGACGTCAAGCCCACGTGTTACTTTTGCTGCTGTGGGACGGGCGAGTTTTGGTCGTTGACGCTTGAAGAGTACTATTCCCTCATCCGCGCTGCGGTGGAAGAGGTGGGCCGGCGCGTGCCGGTGGTGGCCGGCGTCGGTTATGGCACGCGATTGGCCTTGCAGTTCGTCGCCGCAGCCGAGCAGGCCGGCGCCGACGCGGTGTTGGTCTTTCCGCCCTATTTGGCCGGTGGCCCGCAGGAGGGCCTCTTTGCCCATTACGGCACCATCGCCGGCATGACCAAACTGGCGGTGCTGATCTATCATCGCGACAATGCCGTGTTCCGGCCCGCGACCGTCGCCCATCTCGTGGAGCGTTACCCGAACGTCATCGGCCTCAAGGATGGCTATGGCGATCTGGATATGCTGGCCGAGATGCGCCGTTTGTTGGGGGAGGATTTTTTGCTCATGAACGGCATGCCCTCGGCCGAGATGTACGCCAAGCGTTACACGGCGGCGGGCATCCGGCCCTACTCGCCGGGAGGCATCGAATTCGTGCCCGAGATCGCCTGGGCCTTCGATCAGGCGCTGGCGCGCTGGGACGAGCCTGAAATCGATCGCTGGATCGATGGGTTCTATCGGCCCTACACCGAGCTGCGCAACCAGGTGCCTGGTTATGGCATCGCCTTGCCCAAAGCCGGTCTCGCCTTGCGCGGCCGGCCCACGGGCGGGGTTCGTCCGCCCTTGGTGGACGTGCGGCCGGAGCATCGTGCGCAGCTCGGCGCGCTTATCGAGCGTGGGTTGGGTATGCTCAAAACGTGAGATCATCGTCGGGAGGAAAACGACCATGCTTGATCTTCTGATCCGCAACGGTTGGCTGGCCGACGGCACCGGTAACCCGCTTTACCCCGCCGACGTGGCCATCGAGGGGGAGCGCATCGTCGATATAGGGCGGCTGGAAGGGGCGCAAGCCAGGCGGGTGATCGACGCGGTGGGCAAGATCATCGCTCCGGGGTTTATCGATGCACACAGCCACACCGATTGGTCGATTCATGCCAATCCCCTGGCCCAAAGCACCATCCGCCAGGGGGTAACGACCGAGATCGTCGGCAACTGCGGCTATAGCAACGCGCCGCTCGAAGGCGCCTCGCGAGCGGCGGTGGAGGGCAGGTTGCGCCAATACGCATACCGTGGCGCAATCGGCTGGCGCTCCTTTGCCGATTATCTGCAGGAGCTGGCGCGTCTGCGCCCCTCTTGCAACCTGGCCTTTCTCGTAGGCCATAACACCGTGCGCCAGGCGGCAGGGGCGATCGGCCCCGCCGTCAGCGAGCAGCAGCTCACCACCATGGAAAACCTAGTGCGCGAGGCGATGGATGCGGGCGCTTTGGGCCTTTCCACCGGCCTGGAGTTCGAGCCGGGCCGCGCCGCCTCGACCGAGGAGGTCGTCCGCCTGGCCCGAGTCGTGGGCGAATACGGCGGCGTCTATGCCAGCCATATCCGCAACCGCGACGCCTATCTGCAGGAGGCGGTGGAAGAGTTTCTGGAGATCGTGCGCCAAGGGGGCGTGATCGGCGAGATCTCTCACCTTAATGTGCGCCACAACACCGGCGCGCCGGAGGGCGCTTGGGAACGCGCGGTGGAGACGATGGGAAAAGCCCGCAGAGACGGGTTGGACGTCATGGCCGACACCACGCCCTTCCCCGATGGGATCGGCCAGCTCGCGGCCATTCTCCCGCCGTGGGTCAAAGCCGAGGGGCCGGCCCGCGCTGCCGAGCTGCTCCGAGATCCCGCCGTGCGCGCCCGCCTGCGTAACGATTGCGACCGCTACTGGCGCTTTATCCATCGCGGCGAGTGGCACCGCGTGCGCATGGCGCGCAACGAGCGCTTCCCGGAGCTGGCAGGCAAGTCCTTCCCCGAAATCGCCGCGCTCTGGGGCCAGGACGAGTGGGAGTGCTTCTTTGACATTTTGGCCGCCCACGGCACGGATATGGACAACCTGTTCGTCATCGGTTTGCTCAAGAGCGAAGAGTTGTTGGCCAAGATGGTCTCTCATCCCCTCTTTAACCTGGGGGTGGATGGGTTCAGTAGCTCCATCGATCCTTCGTTCACCATCCCTTGCGCCCACCCCATCCATTTCGCCGGCATGACCCATTATCTGACCTATCATGTGCGTGAAAAGGGGACGTTGCGGCTGGAGGATGCTATTCGCAAAATGACCAGCATGCCGGCCACCCACTTTGGCCTGCGCAGGCGCGGCTTGCTGTGCCCGGGCTATTGCGCCGATGTGGTAGTGTTCGATGGCGATGCCTTGGACGACGTCTCTACCGTCGAACATCCCGAGGCCTATGTGCGCGGGGTGGAATATGTTTTGGTAAACGGCGTGCCCACCGTCTGGGCCGGCGAGCACACCGGCGCCCGGGCGGGGCAGAGTGTGCTGCGCAGTTGACCGAGCGCGGCCATGGCCTCAAACCGCGCCTCCCGACCACAAAAGGACACGCTTTGAAAGCGCGGCTATGCTGAACACTATTGAGAGGGGGAACGCTTAATAAATTATGGACAAAGAAAATGGTCAGGTGCCCGAGTCGGCCATGGTCATCGTGGCCCATCCGGACGATGCCGAATTTTCGATGGCCGGCACCATCGCCGCTTGGGCGCGGCGGGGCTGTCGGGTGATCTATGTGCTTTGCACCGACGGCAATGTCGGCTCTCATGAACCAGGGATGACCCGCGAGCGATTGGCCCAAATCCGCCGCGCCGAACAGCGCGCGGCCTGCGAGGTATTGGGAGTGCGCGACATTGTCTTTTTGGGGCATGACGATGGCCAACTGGAGCCTACTCTGGAGCTGCGTCGCGAACTGGTGGGCGTCGTGCGGCGATACCGGCCGGAGGTGGTCTTGACCACCGACCCCACCACGGTGCTGACCGATGGGGATTACATCAACCATGCCGACCACCGCGCAGCCGCCCAGGCCGCGCTGGATGCCGTCGCGCCGGCCTGCCAGATGCACCTACTATGGCCGGAGATGGGCGAGCCGCATCGCGTGCAACGGGTGTATGTGCGCAGCATGGGCAAAGCCAATACCTGGATAGATATCGGCGAGACGATCGATCTCAAGATCGAGGCGCTCAAAAAGCACGTCAGCCAGGTGGGCGATTGGGATCCTTCCGATATGATTAAACAATGGGCCGCCGAAACCGGCAAGGAAAAGGGTATGGCCTACGCCGAGGCCTTTCGGGTGATCAACCTGGTGCGACGCCCCAGGGAGGAACCCAAGGACAGCTCTGCGGAGCAAAAGGGGAGCGAGTAGAACCTGTTCCGTTCCAGCCCTCTGGCGCGCTTGAGCGGACGGGGTTCGGGAGGGGGATAGGATGGCGATTGAACGCACAACGTATAACCTCGATGGCGGTATTGATTTGGAATTGGCCCTCCAGGAGCTGCGTCATAATACGCTGAGCCTGGTCGCGCCGGCCCTGCTGATCCTCGGCTGGTTCTGGCTCTTTGTAAACTTTATGTCGCAAGGCATCATGACCAGCCGCGACCTTCCCGCCTTCTTTTTGGTCGCTTCGATGATGTTGGTGCTGATCGTGCGCGGCCGGCATCGCGAATTGGCCTGTTGGCTGCTGTTGCCGGCGCTGGTGGGCACCCAGGCCCTCACCATGTGGCAAACGCCCAGCCCCCTTCTGCTCGTCTTTGGCATCGCCGGGATGATCATCCTCAGCGCCGCGTTGGGCGCCTGGCAGGCCATTCTCGGCTCGGCGCTGCTTTGGGGGGCGGGGACCGCCGTCCTGTTGCGGCTGGAGCCTACGTTGATCTCGCAGGCGCTCCTCGTGTTGTTGCTTTATCTGATCTGCACCGGGGCCGTGTGGCTGGGTGGGCGCTCGTTGCGCGTGGCCGTCTCTTGGGCGCTCAACGGCTGGCAACGCGCCCAAGAGGCTCTGGAGGAAACCCGCGCCCGGCGCGGCGAGCTGTACCGCGCCCTGCACGCGCTGGAGGAGGCCACCTACCGCATCGAGCGCATGAACAACGAATTGATCGTGGCCCGCGCCGAGGCCGAGGAGGCCCGCGCCCTCAAGGCGCGCTTTGTGGCCACCGTGAGCCACGAGATTCGCGGGCCGCTCAACCTCATCCTGGGCTTTAGCCGCCTAATGGCCCTCTCTCCCGAACGCTATCGCTCGCCGCTCCCGCCCGATTACCGGGCCGACGTGGTCACCATCTATCGCAACAGCCAGCATCTCTCCTCGCTGGTGGACGACATCTTGGATCTCTCGCAGATCGAAGCCAACCACTTGCCATTGATCAAGGAGCGAGTCGATCTAGAGCCCCAAGTCATCCAAGAGGCGGTGGAGATCGTCCGCCCGCTGGCCTCGCGCAAGGGGCTCTCGTTGACCCTCAATCTGCATGGGAATTTGCCTACTTTGCTCATCGACCCTGTGCGCGTGCGTCAGGTATTGCTCAACCTCTTGACCAACGCCGTGCGCTTTAGCGAAAAGGGCGGCATCACGCTGAGCACCAAGTTGGAGGAGGATCGCGTCATCGTCAGCGTACAGGATACAGGCCCCGGCATCCCCCAAGAGGAGCTGCCCCAGCTCTTCAAAGCCTTCCACCAGCTCTCGACGACGGTCCGAGAGGGCGAAAAGGGCAGCGGGCTGGGGCTCTCCATCAGCAAACAACTGGTCGAGCTGCACGGCGGCGAGATCTGGGTGGAAAGCCAGGTGGACGTGGGCACCACCGTATCGTTCAGCCTGCCGCTGCCGGGGCAAGCCGGCGGCGCGCTCGGGGTCACAACCCCAAAAGAGAGGCGCTCTGCGCAACCGCGGAAGGAATATGTCCTCGTCGCCCATCCAGATTTGGCCATGGTGCGCATCCTCAGCCGTTACCTGGAGGATTATCGCGTCATCGGCCTGCCGGCGGAGGAGGTGCGCACCGTCGTCGAAGAGCTGCACCCACGGGCCATTCTCACCACACCGGAGCTGGCCGGCCCGATCCGCGAGAGCTTGGCCTCTCTTCCCTACGACGTGCCTCTCATCACCTGCGCCATGCCGCGCCTGACGGAGGCTCTGGCCGACGGCATCTTGGGCTATTTGGTCAAGCCGGTCACTCCCGAAATGCTGACCACGGTCATGAAGCGGGTCTATCACAACGGCGAGATGACCGTGCTGCTCGTCGACGACGACCCGGACGCTTTGCGCCTGATCGAGACGATGCTCTTGGCCATACCGCGCCCTTATCGCATCCTCAAGGCATACGATGGGCTGCAAGCTTTGCACATGATGGCCGAGGTCAAGCCCGATCTGGTCTTTGCCGACCTGTTGATGCCCGGCATGGACGGTGAGGAGATGATCGCGCGCATGCGCGCCGACGAGCGCCTGGCGCAGGTGCCCGTGGTGATCCTATCCGCGCGAGATTGGAGCGAAGAAGCGCTGACCATCGGCCTGCCGCTCAGCGTCCATCGCCGCCAGCCGCTCAAAATAGGCCAGGCTGCGGCGTGCCTGTTGGCCCTGCTCAAACAGATCGCGCCTCGCTATCTGGCGGAGCCAGAGCCCGTTGCAAAGCCCGCCGCAGCGCCTCTGCACTGATCGGCTTTTGCAACACGTCGGCCGCGCCCAGGGCCAGGGCCAGATCGGGCTGGCTCAATACCGAACAGATGATGACCGGGATGGTCGTCGTTTCTTCCCAGGTCTTGAGCCGCTGCAAGAGCTTCCAGCCATCCTGTTGGGGCATGAGCACGTCGAGCAAGACCAAATCGGGCTTGGCCTCAGCTATTCGCGCCAGCACCTCCTCGGCGTTGCGCGCCTCGCGCACGAGGTAGCCGCTTCCTTGCAACAATCGCCGCAACAACTCGCGAGCGTCGGCGTCGTCGTCGATGATCAGGACGCTGCGCGGCCGCATACAGGGGATGGCGAGGCCAAGCTCCGTTTCCTTGGCCGTCTCTCGAATCCACAAGCGTCCTCCATCGGCCTCGACCAGCTCGCGGCACAGGGTGATCGTGCTCAAGGCAGCGAGCTTTTCTCTCGGCACGGCGGTGTTCAAGCCGGGCAAGCGCCAGAGCGTCTCTTCTCCTTCCGCCACCACCTCCAGGCGAAGGGATTGCCCTCGGGCTAGATCCAAACCGGCCAACAAAAAGTTCACCAACACCTGATGCAAAACGGCCGGGTCGCCGCACGTGGCCGGCAATTCGGGCGGGGCATGGAGCGCAAGGGCGATCCCCCGTTGCCTGGCTAGGGGGCGCACCGTGTCCACGGCGCCGGCCAACGCGTCACTCAGAGACACCAGATCACGACGTCCCTCCTGGATCAGTTTAAGCGCCTTTTCGCGCGCCTGTTGGGCGGAAACTTCTTGGGCCGTCGCTACAGAGGGGGGCAAATCGTCACCGAGGCTTGCCGCGCGATGATGCTCCCATAGCACGCTGGCCACCGCCTCGACCGCCTCCTGTAGGCGGCGGTAGAAGGTGCGCTCGGCGAGCCCCAGCTCGCGCTGCACCGCCTCTTGGTCGAAAAGCTGTACATAGTAGAGCCAGAGCAGGCGGTAGCTCAGCCATTCGGGGCGATGGGGCGGCACCGAGGAGGGCGGCCGGAGCGTTTCGATGGTCGCCCAAAGCAGCTTGCGCAACGCCTCGCCCACCGTGTCGCCGGGCGACCGGGGAATGGCGAGGATGTCGGTTAAAGGATGCACCTGGAGATGAACCGGATCGTACAAATTAGCCAGGGCATCCTTGACCTGCCGCAGGAAAACCTCTTCGCTCATCCCTCTCTCCGGGTCACACACGGAAACCGGGGCGCAGGCATCCTCGCCCGCCCGTACCAGCACGCGGGCCAGAGCCCGCCCATCCTCATCTTTGCAGCATAGTCGATCTTGGGTGCCTGACAAATGCAGGCAATTCTGCTGCAGAAAAAGCCTTCCAAGGGCCGCTCATCTATGTTACGATAACTATACAGGATATCGGGCTTGAGCTCAAAGAGCATATGGATCGTGTTCGCGCGCCATCGCCTGACTCCGTGTGCTGAACGGGAGTGGGATAAGAGACGAGGCGCTTTGGGGTGCGAGGTTCCGCCCCAAATGTCCCTCATCCATCGAGCGCGATTGGCGCGGGTGGATCCTCAGGAAGAGGAAAGGAGGCAAATCCGTCAACAAGACGCCAGGGCCGAATGCTCAACGTTGCTTCTGCGATTCAACCCCATGAGGAGAAAGCCATGAAAACACAGATGACCCGTCGAGAATTGTTGCGCATTGCCGGCGTCGGCTTGGCCGGCTTGGCGCTGGCCGCCTGCCAGCCCAAGGTGGTCGAAGTGACCCGCGTGGTCAAAGAGGAGGTGGAAAAGGTCGTCAAAGAGACGGTGGTCGTCAAAGAGGCCGTCGAGGTCGAAAAAGAGGTCACAAGGGTTGTTGAGAAGGAAAAGGTTGTTGAAAAAGTCGTCGAGAAGGGGCCAGCGCAACTTCCCAAGATGAAACTGCGTTTCGGCTATGGCGGTTGGGCCAAGGAGATGGCCGATGTAGTCATTGCCAACTTTCAGTCGGTTGAGCCCAATGTCGATGTCGAGATCGAGGTCATCGCCGGCGACTTTATTCAAAAGCTCTACACTATGGCCGCGGCGGGCACTACACCCGACGCTCAGTGGATTGCCGATGCCCATGTGATGAACCTGGCGCACAACAAGGTGATGCTGGATATGAAGCCCTTGGCCGAAGCGGAAGGAGCCGAACTGCTGGAGGACGTTTACCCGGCTATGCGTGCTCTGGGTGAGTGGGCTGGGGGCCTTTACATGCTGGCCTGGGCAGCCGATGCGCCGGTTATGTATTACAACAAGGACCTTTTTGCCAAGGCTGGCGTGCCCGAACCCGATCCTTTAGGGATGAAGGTAGACGAGTTTCAGCTTGCCTGCCAGAAATTGACCAACGAGGCGGAGCAAGTCTACGGCACTAACATTCCCGAATCCTGGTGGGCGGTTTATGTGCCTTGGATTGTCGGTTTTGGCGGTTCCTTCTACAATGAAGACAAGACCAAAGTGCTCATCGACTCGCCACAGGCGATTGAAGCCTGCCAGGCACTGGCCGATTTGTATTGTAAGTACAAAGGGCACGTGCCACGTGGTGCTCAACTGGGCGGGGATCCTTTCATGATCCAAAAGTCGGCGACAATGATCACCAACCGCATTGGATGCTTTAACATCCGCAAAGCCCAGGTCAAATTCGACTGGGACGTTTGTTTGCCGCCGATCCAACCGGTAAAACACACCTGTGGATCGGGCACGATGGGCCCGGGCGTATCAGCCGCGGCACAGAAGCGAGGCACGCATGTAGCAGCTTGGAAACTAGTTAGCACGATTCTGAAACCTGCTACTCAGCGACACTTTGCCCGTCAGTATATGTCGATCCCGGTGTTGATGTCGATGGCCAAGGATCCGGCCTGGTATGATCTCCCAGCGCCACCAGCCAACCGCGATGTCTTCCTGGAGATCTTTAATGGGCGTGCCATCACTCCGCCTCAGCCAAAGGATCCAAACTGCGGCACGGTCTATGTGGGCGAGACCAACAAGATCATGAACGAGGCCTGGGAAAAGATGGTGATCGGCTGCGAACCGGCCGCAACCGTCTTTCCTGAAGCAGCCGCTCGAATCAACGACTGTATCGCCAGAGGCGGTAAGTAGTTTCCGCCTTTTGCTTTGGCGAAATACGGGAGAGTTGCCATATCCTGCGGGACACCAAAGCGTGAAAATGCTGTCTTGCTAAACCAAGTGCTCCAGGTGACGGGCACTTTCTGAGGTGCCCGTCACCTCAGAAAGTGCTATTTTCGCAGGAGGACTTG
>JACIWY010000839.1 GCA_014360745.1 Chloroflexota bacterium | reverse complement strand
CCCGCCTTCCAAAGGGTCATCCCATACCGTCGTGCGACCGTTCAGCCCTTCGGCGATAACGTGATACCCCTCGCCCAACTCTCGCTGAAGCACGCATGGCCAACGGATCTCCTCTGGGTAACGCGTTTTGCTGTGCGGGCTATAGCCCCAGGTGTTCGAATCGCCGAAGCATAAAATTTCGTACATGGCCCCTCCAGAAAGTTCACCATCGAGATTGGCTGTTCACAGACCCTTGATTACACGATATATGTCTCCCAGCTTCCCAGACACCCATGACCCCGGCGTATGTGCACTACCCCCTTTTCCGGTTCCGCGATGTGGCCCGAAGTGGTATGCATACCGCGCAGGCCGTGCCTGCACACGCCGCCAGGATCGCCCTCGTGATCGGCCAGGAATTCTTGCACACGCTCCACCGTGATCCGCCCCCAATGCTCGCGGATGAGCTCCAGCATGCGGCGGTAGCGGGCAAAGGAATCGGCCAGCGATCCCGTCTCAAAGTGGCGAAAGTCTTTGCTGAGATAGTGGTTCGTGTGCACGATGGCGTCGCGATCCTCCCCGCGCCAGATACCGATCCCCTCTGCGGGCCGGATCTCGACGCTGGCCATGTCGCCCTGTCCGTCGCCCAGCATTATATTGGCCGCCGAACAGACCCGATGTTTCTGGAACAAGGCGATGGCCTCACACACTGTGTGCTGCTCCAAGATGGCCCGCTTGAGCGGGTAATGGGCCAGCCCTGGCTGCCAGCGGAAATCGTACACCGAGTTGGCATAGTTGCACACCCCGTGTTCGTTCATGCCGAAATAACCGAGTTGCCCGGCAAAGGTATAGATCAGCGCCCGAGGACGTCCGTCGTCGGGGATGATGTGCAATAGGATGGAGACATCGGC
>JACIWY010000838.1 GCA_014360745.1 Chloroflexota bacterium | reverse complement strand
GCCTGGCCCTGGACCCCGTGGACCTCGACTTCCTCTCCCAGTTCGCGGAGAGGGCGGGCATCTTCGTCGAGAACTACTTGCTCTCCTCCTACCTGCTGTCGCAGTTCCCGAGGATTTCGAGGTCGTCACCATCGCCACAGGCCGTAATGCCCCGACCGCGATGGCCAAGTTCTTTGACGAGATCGGGGTGAACAACCTGCCGCTACACACCGACCCCAAGAGCGCCCTCGCGCGTGCCATGGGCGTCTTTGGCCTGCCCATTACCGTGATCCTCGATCCGGAGGGAAATGAAATCGCCCGCCTGCAAGGCGACGCCCACTGGGATTCCGAGAGCGCCAAGGCGATTATCGCGGCCTTGGTGGCAGCAGACGGCGGGAGCTGAGGGCCAATTTCAAAGGCATTGCAGCTACTTGAGTTGGGCACCGAACTGTTGCTAGGATCGGGGGCCCAATAAAGGTGTCTTTCCGATGAACAGCCGCTTGAAACTCTTCCCCTTGATGGCGGCAGCCGCCTTGCTCTCGGCCTGTGCTACCCCGCGCGAGCAATGTATTTCCGACGCAACCGAACAATACCGGAGTGTCGAGAGCGCCATGGCAACGGCCCAAGGCAATATCGCGCGCGGCTATGCGCTGCATACGCAAACGGTGCCCTATACGGTGCCGTCGACCTGCTATCGCAACGATCCTTACCGAAATCTGGTGCTGCCCTATCCCTGCCCCTCGACACAGTATCGCACCCAGACCACGCCGGTTGCGATCGACGTGTCCGAGGAGCGCCGCAAATTGGCGGATTACCAAAAGATCCTCCCGCAACTGAAAGCGCGAGCGCAAGTGCAGGTGCAGCAATGCGTGGCGCAGTTCCCGGAATAGAAAGCGGCGTGTTGCAGGG
>JACIWY010000837.1 GCA_014360745.1 Chloroflexota bacterium | reverse complement strand
ACCCTGCAGGGCGCCTGTTGGCCATCTTGTGCCCGACGAACGACGACCTATGGCACCCTCACAAAGTATTGGCTATGTGACAGAGACAAGACATCTCGATACAATAGGGTATCATGCGAATCGTCAGAACGCTGGATAACCTGGATCTCGAACGCGAATCGGTGCTTACTATCGGCACCTTTGATGGTGTGCATCTCGGCCATCAGTATGTTTTGACCCGCCTCGTCTCTCGGGCTCGCTTGAGCGGACGAACGAGCATCGCGCTCACCTTTCACCCGCATCCCCGAGCGATCCTCGATCGCGTTCCTGTGACGTATCTCAGCACGCCGGAGGAGCGCGCCGAGTTGATGGCGCCGTTGGGCGTAGAGGTCTTGGTGGTGATGCCCTTCACCTTGGAGCTGGCCCACACGCCGGCTCGGGATTTCGTGCGTCTCCTTTACGATCGCCTGCGTATGCGCGAGCTGTGGGTGGGTGCCGATTTCGCCATGGGTAAAAATCGCGAGGGGAACGCGCAACGGCTGCAAGAATGGGGAGCGGCCATGGGCTATACCTGCCGGACGGTGGAGCCTTTGCTCATCGACGGCCAACCGGTAAGCAGTACGCGCATTCGCGATTTGCTCTCCGGTGGCCAGGTCGAGGCGGCGAACCGTTTGTTAGGTCGGCCTTACAAAGTTTCGGGGCCGGTCGTCCATGGAGCCCAGCGAGGGCGCTCGTTGGGCTTTCGCACGGCCAACCTGCGCCTCCCCGCCGAGCGCGCCTTGCCCGCGAACGGCGTATACGCCGTTCGCGTGGCTTTAGGGAGGGGAGTCTACGGCGGCGTGGCCAATGTGGGCACGCGCCCGAGCTTTGGCGGAAACGACAGGCTGTTGGAGGTGCACCTTTTTCACTTTGAAGGTG
>JACIWY010000836.1 GCA_014360745.1 Chloroflexota bacterium | reverse complement strand
AGGCCAGCGAGTTGCGGCTCTCTGCCACCGACGTGCGCGCCGTGGGCGTGCTCTTTGATATACAGGATCAGGAACTGCGCTGGATGCCCCACCTTCGCTATCTTAACGCCCTGAACGGCGAGCCCGTCGGCCGTTGGCAATTCAAACGCAGACGAGAGGCGCTGCAGCAAATTGGCGATTCAGGCGAGACCCGCTCTCACTTTCATCTTGCGCCCGAGGGATGGGAGGATGTCCCCGACGGCGCGCAACGTTTGTGCTACAACGAGATCGCCACCAAACAGAACTGGCATTACCTGCGCGTGGATGTGGATTTGGCGAAACGAGCCATCACCCATCTACAATGCAATGACCGCGTACACGACGTACGCGCTGTTGAGCCGATGACGATGCCCGCCATGCCCAACCTCTGGTGCATGCTCAATGTGCTGTTCTGGGTCGAGACCGATGTCGACAAACGCGCTTTTTTGTACCTGGACTCGGTGCTACTCTCGGGAGAGGGGAAGTAGGGGATGGTGCGAGAATGCTACACGGCGATTATCGAACGCGGTCGAACCTTCACCGGCAAGTTGACAACCGAGCCCTATGAATGTGGCTGGGCCAGCGAAGCGATCTTTTTTGTGCGCAAGTTGGAGGGCAAAGACAGCGTAGCCCGTACCCGGCTACGGGTGCAGATTTCACCCGATGGAATGCATTGGTGCGACGAAGGCACTTATCTGGTGCTCACCGAGGAGGAGATCGATTTCTGCCGGGTCACCCATTTTGGCAATTGGCTGCGTCTATGTGGGACCTTGCCCTCAGGGACGAGCCTCAAGGCCGTTATCGCCTTGGTGCTCAAGGAATGAACGTTCCTATCGGGCGAGATCTTTGCGGGCCAATTGTTTCAAAAAGGCCTGGGCCT
>JACIWY010000835.1 GCA_014360745.1 Chloroflexota bacterium | reverse complement strand
ATTTTGAACAAGAAATTACGAGCAAACGTATTCGCAACTTTTGTATCATCGCGCATATCGACCACGGCAAATCTACCCTCTCCGATCGCCTGCTCGAGCACACCGGCACCATCCCGCCGCGCGAGATGGCCGAGCAGGTGCTCGATCGCATGGATCTGGAACGAGAGAAGGGGATCACCATCAAAGCCAAGGCTGTGCGTATGTTTTATCGCCCGGCCGGCGATGTGACGTACGAACTTAACCTGATCGACACGCCGGGCCACGTCGACTTTGCCTACGAGGTGTCTCATGCGCTTTCGGCGTGCGAAGGGGCCATCCTCGTCGTCGATGCCAGCCAAGGCATCGAGGCGCAAACCTTGGCCAACCTGTACTTGGCCCTCGACCACGGGCTAGACATCATCCCGTTGGTCAACAAGATCGATCTGCCCGCGGCTCGCCCCTCAGAGGTGGCCCAAGAGATCGCCGACTTATTGGGTATCTCGGCGGAGGAGGTGCTACAAGCCTCGGCCAAAGAGGACATCGGCACCGCCCAGGTGTTGGAAGCCATCGTGCACAACATCCGCCCACCGGCCGGCTCTTGCGAAGCCCCTTTGCAAGCGCTGATTTTTGATTCACACTATGATTCCTATAAAGGGGTCGTAGCCTATGTGCGCGTCGTCGAGGGTCAGATCGCCACGCAGCAGCCGGCGATGATCATGTCCAACGGCCAGAGGATCGAACCGCTAGAAGTCGGCGTGTTCGCACCCCATATGCTGCCCACCGGCATCCTGCGCGCGGGCGAGGTGGGTTACGTGGCCACCGGCCTTAAAAACGTCCGCGATTGTCGCGTGGGCGACACGATCACCTCCGCCGACCGGCCGGCATCCGTGGCGTTGCCGGGCTTTAACCCGCCCAAGCCGA
>JACIWY010000834.1 GCA_014360745.1 Chloroflexota bacterium | reverse complement strand
AGGATCTCTTGCACGTCCTCCACGCTGAGCATCTCGCCCCGCTCCACCCGCATGGGGTCGTAGCGGGTCAAAAGGAGATGCTCCCGCACGCTTTCGCCCTCCCGGGCCTTGCGCGTCTTGCTCTGCAGGAGCCCGAGCACCCGGTCCGAATCCCGCACCGAAGAGACTTCCGGATTGGTCACCACGATGGCTTCATCGGCAAAATACATGGCCATCATGGCCCCATGCTCGATGCCCGCCGGAGAGTCGCAGATGATGTAATCCACCCGATCCGAAAGCTCGGCAAGCACCCGCTCCACCCCATCCGGGGTGAGGGCGTCCTTGTCCTTGGTCTGGGAGGCAGCCAAAATATACAATTTGTCGACGCGCTTGTCTCGAATCAGAGCCTGATTGAGGGTGGCATCCCCCTGAATGACGTTCACGAAGTCGTAGACCACCCGGCGCTCACAGCCCATGATCAAATCCAGGTTGCGCAACCCCACGTCGAAATCGAGCACCGCCACGGAAAACCCCCGCAGGGCCAAACCCGTGGCCAAAGACGCACTCGTGGTGGTCTTGCCCACCCCGCCTTTCCCTGAAGTGACGACAATAATATGTGCCACGTTGTTCCTCCTTCCTCTCCCGCCCTTTGGGGGAGACTACAGCGCCTGAAAATCCAATTGCTGGCCGCAGAGACGAATCTGCACACTCCGGCCGATGACCGCCTCGGGCAAGTCCTCGCTCACCCGATACAGCCCGGCCACGGCCACCAGCTCGGCCTCCAGTTCCCGACAAAAAATCCGCGCCGACGTATCGCCCAGCGCCCCGGCCATGGCCCGGCCCCGCAACGGACCATACACATGCACATGGCCATCAGCAATGACCTCGGCCCCGGGGGCCACGGAGCCGAGCACGATGAGATCCC
>JACIWY010000833.1 GCA_014360745.1 Chloroflexota bacterium | reverse complement strand
CTATGGCCGGATGCAGAAGCGCCGCCATGGCCAGAGGGATGGCTATCACGTTGTAAGCGAAGGCCCAGAAGAGGTTCTGCTTCACCACTGAAAACGTCCGCCTCGAGATCTTGATCGCATCGACTACCTTAGAGACGCCGCCTTTCGCTATGATCACGTCAGCGCTGTCGATGGCCAAGTCCATACCTGAACCTATGGCCACGCCGACGTCAGCCCCTTTCAGCGCCGCAGCGTCGTTTGCGCCATCTCCTACCATCATGACCTTACGCCCTTGCGCCTGATATCGCCTGACTATATCCAGCTTGTCCTGAGGACGCACGCCGGCGAATACCTCATCTATGCCCACCCTGCGAGCTACAGCCATAGCTGTGCGCTCATCGTCGCCCGTCGCCATAACCGGCGTTATTCCCATCTCCTTCAGACGAGCGATCGCACCTGCCGAATCCTCGCGTACGGAATCGGCCACAGAGATATAGCCCAATATAACGCCATCGCGGCGCACCTCCACAACGCTCATCCCTTCGCTCAAAAAGTCGAAATAGGGCTTTGGGTCGCCCGGTCGCCCTATGAAGTATTCTTTCCCTTTCCAACGACCCTTTATACCTTCGCCGCTCGTTTCTTCCAGCTCTTCGGGCTCGTCAAGGTCCTCATCCAGGAGGACAGATATAGCTTTAGCGAGCGGATGATTCGAATTGCGCTCGATGGCCACGACGGCCTCGAGCGACTCAGCATCGAGGTTGCATTCGACGACCGCAGGTTTGCCCTCCGTGATCGTCCCAGTCTTGTCCATTATGATCGCGCTTATGTCTTTGCTCGTCTGTATGGCCTCGGCGTTGCGTATAATCAACCCAGCCCTGGAAGCCGCACCGGTGCCGGCGACGAGCGCCATCGGCGTCGCCAGACCCAA
>JACIWY010000832.1 GCA_014360745.1 Chloroflexota bacterium | reverse complement strand
GGCGGCGCAGGCCATCTCTCGCAGCGTGGCATGGCCATCGCTATCTTGGGTGTGCGTCTGCAGGTCTCCGCGTAGGTCCTCGAGTTTGATCAGCCTGGGCAAGCGGCCCTCTTGGGCAGCCTGGATCTCGCCGCGGTCCTCGCGTAGTTCTGGCGGAATGAAAGCCAAACCGAGAAGCTGGTAGATGCCCTCCTCCGTCTCGCCGGCGACGCGCTCCTGGCCCCTAAAAACGCCATATTCGTTGATTTTGAGCTCCCTTTTGAGGGCCATGTTGCGCAGGGCAATGTTATGCGGCTTGGAGCCGGTAAAGTAGAGCAGCGCGGCGCCGTAGCTTTCCTGGGCCACGACGCGCAGATCAACTTGAACCCCTAGGCGCAACCGCACCGTGGAGCGGGTTTCGCCTTGAGAGACGATCTCTTGAACGTCTTCATACGAGACAAAACGCTCTATGATCCTGGCTCCCTCCTCGCCAGTGGCCAGGATATCGAGATCGCCGACCGTCTCTTTGCGGCGACGATAGCTGCCCGCGACCTCCGCCCGCTCGACACCCTCGATGTGGCGCAAATAGGCCAACAGCGGCTCGACCAGTTGCTCGGCCATATCGAGGCGGATACGTTGTTCTTCGCCCTGCAGACGATCCAACTCTTCGAGGATATTTTGTTCGATCTTGGGCCCGAACCCTTCCAAAGCGCGAATTTTGCCCTCGGCAGCGGCCTGGCGCAATGCGTCCAGGCTGGTGATGCCGAGCCTTTCGTAGAGGGTCTTTACTCGTTTGGGCCCCAGGCCGGGGATCCTGAGCATCTCGATGAGTTGGGGAGGCATGCGCTGTTCGATCTCGATCAGCATTTTCAAGCTACCGGTTTTGACGATCTCTTTGATCTTGGCGGCTAATTCTTTGCCGATCCCTTCCA
>JACIWY010000831.1 GCA_014360745.1 Chloroflexota bacterium | reverse complement strand
CTCCTCGTTGAGGACAGGGATCACTACAGTTACCTCGTCCTTGGGTATGATTTTCCCCCTTGCGCCGAGGCTCCTCTCAATTTCCATCATCGGTTCCTATCCCGCAAATCCGACAAGATTGATTGAGGCGCCCCCCATTATGCAAAGGCTGGGATACCCATTCCCTGCGAAAGAATCTTCCCCAAGGACTCCTGGAGCCTCGCCCAGCTCACCCGCACCTCGTAAGCCTCCTCCAAGCTCGGGGCGTCGAGCCACGGCCTCGTTGGCAGGAGTGCCCTGACCCGGGCGCCGTGCGAGGCGACCTCGGAGATCATCCCCAGCGCCCCTGAAGCCCCGTAGAGCGGGCACCCGATGTAGACAAAGTCGCCGACCCTGCCCGACCTCGACATTGCTACTACTTCCCTGCCAGCCTCGTCCTCCGGGAGTCCGCTGCCGGCGCCACCTCTCCCCCTTCTTATCATCCCGAGCAGCGACGACCTCACCGCGGGCGGGATCAGCGCGAATACCTCCGGGTCCGCGCCCACCACCTCGAAGACCTCCGCGAGGGCTGCCCTCAGAGCCTCCTCCGCACCGCCCTCAACCCTCCTGCACGCCCCCCCGCGGCTCAGGAAGAGCGTGACCCTCTGCCCGGCGCCAGCCAGCCCCAGGAGCGCCGAGAGCAGGTCCCTCGCCATCTCGTCCGCCGAGATCCTCCCGGGCGCCCTCCCGTCGAAGAAGACGACCGCCCCCCTCCCGCCTTGGTCCTCGAAGAACTCCTTCACCGAGAGCCTGCCCCTCCTCGCGGTGGCCTTCCAGTCTATGAACCGGGGCGAGTCCCAGGGCTCGTACTCCCTCGACCACGCGTACTCCTCCCCCCTCCCTAGCCTCCTCAACCTCGCAGGCGAAACATCGCCCTCCAAAACCCCCTCGCCA
>JACIWY010000830.1 GCA_014360745.1 Chloroflexota bacterium | reverse complement strand
ACACGCGTGGGGAAAACTGGGCGCCAGTCATGGCGATAGCGCGCCATGACGGTTCACCCCCACACGCGTGGGGAAAACGTATCCCCGTGGTGGCCAGGATCAACCCGTTTCGGTTCACCCCCACACGCGTGGGGAAAACCCGCGGGCGGAATGACATGCACATCCCCATCGCGGTTCACCCCCACACGCGTGGGGAAAACGCGCTCGGCGAGCGCGAACAGATGGCCGGGTACGGTTCACCCCCACACGCGTGGGGAAAACTGCGCGCCAACTGTTCGATGACTGGAATAGCGCGGTTCACCCCCACACGCGTGGGGAAAACGCTTTTGGCGATATCGCTAACGCCTGCGCCGCCGGTTCACCCCCACACGCGTGGGGAAAACCAGAGCTTTCTCTCGTAATACGACAGCCGCTCCGGTTCACCCCCACACGCGTGGGGAAAACACCATAGCGGCCTCCCATCATGTGGACATCGACGGTTCACCCCCACACGCGTGGGGAAAACGGAGAATCGTGCCACTGGCCACCGCCTTTCCAACGGTTCACCCCCACACGCGTGGGGAAAACAAACACGCGCACCTGGGTGTCCACCGTAGTGGACAGGTTCACCCCCACACGCGTGGGGAAAACGTTCCCACCACCGGTCACGACCTTCGCCTCGTGCGGTTCACCCCCACACGCGTGGGGAAAACGGCGCGTCCAGCCTCCGCTGGGACGCTACCTGGCGGTTCACCCCCACACGCGTGGGGAAAACGCGGACAATGGCAACGTTTGTGCCCGTGCCCGTGGTTCACCCCCACACGCGTGGGGAAAACGGCGAAACCTTGCCGACCTGGCGCTTCTCCGCCGGTTCACCCCCACACGCGTGGGGAAAACTTGGGCAAGGCTGACCCAAATGGCTGGGTCAGCGGTTC
>JACIWY010000083.1 GCA_014360745.1 Chloroflexota bacterium | reverse complement strand
GATGCGGCCTATATCTCGCACGACATCTATGCCGTGTGGCAGTCATCGACGGTCGAGGCCGGCGCACGTTGGGGCCTCGTTGACTATATCCGGGCAGAGCCGGATACAGAGAGCGGCGACAGGTCCGTCGCTGTCCCCGATCCATCCGCTTTCCTCGGTGCAAACGTACCAACGTCCTTTGCTGCGCAGCAGGCCGAGGGCTATGAGGGTGGCCCAATCCGTGCCGGTGTCGAGTACGCCGTAGCCATCTGGCGTCTGGGCGAGACGGCGACCCTTTCTCTGGCGCCGCAACATGTGGACGCTTTGCAGGACGAGGTGTTTGGGCTCGATCTGGTCATCGAGAGCGGTGCCCGTCCCATCGATAGTGTGCAGGCCTACATCGACTATGACCCTGCTATTCTTCAGTGCGTCACCGAGAGTGGCCAGCCGGCGACGGCGTTGGCCGCCGGCGAGCTGACCATGGTTCTGCAGAACGAGATAGACGCTGCTGCCGGTGAGATCAACTTTGCTGCGCGCACGCCTTTGGGCCAGCCGGGGCGCGCCGGCAGGCTACAGGTGGCCCGCCTCTTTTTCCGCACGATCGGGGTTACCCATCCGATCTCGGGCACCCAAGTGGAGTTCTCCTGGTATCCGCCTCGTCGCACCGACGCCTTCTCCGGCGTCGATTCGGTGCTGGGCCAGGTGCGCGAGGCCACGGTGCGTTCCGTGGTGCCCGCAACGCTCCGCGGCCATGTGACTCTGCAGGGCCGGCCGGTGCCGCCGCACAATCGTTGGCGCATTCCACTGATGCTTCAGCTGCTCGATCCCGCGTTCGGCGCGTCTGTGCAGACCCTGGCCGTCACCACCGACCGTACGGGAACATTTACCGAGACTGTGGCCGCGGGCAACTATACATTGCGCGTCAAGGGGATGCATACCCTCGCGAACGTGCGCACCGGTGTGGCTCTGCCCCCAGCTCCAGCCAATGTAGACCTGGGCACCCTGCGCGAAGGCGATGTGGATAATGACAACGATGTCGATGCAGCCGATGCCTCCTTGATCAATGTCGCTTTTGCCTCGGTGCCTGGCTCACTCAACTGGGATGCACGCGCTGACCTGAACGAGGACGGCGTCGTCGACGCAACGGATATGGCGCTCATCTCGGCGAATTATGGTCAGAGTGGGGATGTCCCGGTTGGCGCCGGCTTGGCACGGACGGGCGCGGTTACTGGCCCCGTGACGAGGTCAGAGGTAAAGGTAACACCGCCGGTGGCGGTCGTCTTTCGTCCGTCGTCGATGGACATGGACCCCGGCGACGAAGTCATGATAGACTTGGTGCTTCAGGCCGGCTCTGCGCATGTGGATGCCATTGATCTCCACATCCTCTATCCGACCGATCTCGTGCAAGCCATTAACGCGGGGGGCAGCCCGGCCACGGCGTTAATCAGCACGGGGGTACTGGCCGTCGAGTTTGCCAATTCTATCGATAGCTCCACCGGCACGATGCACTTTGCCGGCGCCACAGTAGGAGATTCACTCAGCGGCGAAGTGGTCCTTGCCAGCATCCGATTTCGCGCCCGGCAGCGTGTCGCCGTCGGCTGGCTCAGGCTGTCGATGTGGCAACCTGAGAGCGGAGTCTACTATCAGGGCCAGCCCGTGCTCGGCGCTTGGCCCGCAGCCCGCGTACACGTTATGGGCAGCGAACGTCTCGATCTGCCTCTGATCCGTCGTCGCTAGCGCCTCGACTCGAGGGCCTCCGCTGGCATACTCATTCGGCGGAGGCCCTCTGTGCTATGCTTCAATACCCGCGCATGTTTACGGCCCGGCCTTTTGCACCGTGTCAATTGTTAAAGGCTAACCTCCCGCTTTGCCTCCGGCGTCTTGCGTGCTACACTGGCCTCAAGATCCAGAGGGGAGCGACGAACTATGACGGACCAAGAGGGCGATCGGCACTCCGAACGCCTCCGGCGCCAACAAGAGGTTTTTGAACAAGCGCTGCGCGCCTTTCGCGAGCTGCAACAACCCGCTGGCGAGGCGCAAGTGTTGCTTTCGTTGGGCAGGCTCGGCATCGAGCGCCGAGACTGGGCTATGGCCACGGAACATTACGAACGGGCGTTGGATATTTATCGCGAGCTGAACGATCGCCACGGTCAGGCTCAGGCTCTGCTTGCCTTGGGCCTCGTCTATGCCGCTCGCGGCGCCGTCGCCGAGGCCCTCGACGCCTACGAGCTGGCGCTTAATCTCTATGGGCAGCTCGAGGACCTGCGCGGTCAGGCCCAGGTGCTCAACAACCTCGGACTATTGTATGCCGAGTTGGGCCGGCAAAGCGAGGCCGTCGCGGCCTATCAAGCGGCTTTGGAATTCACCCGCCACCTGGAGGATGAACAGGGGGAAGGGCGGGCGTTGGGCAATCTGGGCTATGTGTACGCCACCGCCGGTGAGATGGAGCGCGCTCGCATCTATTGGCACCAGGCGCTGCGCAAACTGACGCCTGGCTCCTCCGAATACGAGCAGGTGCGTGCTTGGCTCCAAGGCGGGGAGGGGTGAAACAAGGGTGTGAGCTGACGTAAAGGGGATCAGGCCGGCACGGCCAATCCCAAATCGGCGTACAAGGCTTCCATGGCGTCGGCCACCACCTCCCAACTGAACTCGGCCGCCACCCGCGCGGCCTGTTGCCCTAGCCTTTGGCGCAACGGCTCGTCGTTCAGTAACAGCTCTAGCTTGTCTGCCAAAGCCTTGGGGTTCTTTTCCGGCACGAGAAAACCCGTCTCGCCATCGCGCACGGTGTATTGCAAGCCCCCCACCCGCGAGGCGATCACCGGCGTGCCGCAGGCCATCGCCTCCAGCGCGACCATGCCAAACGATTCATAGAGCGAGGGCATCACGCATACCTCCGCTGCCGAATAGTAGTAGGGCAGGCGTTGCTGATCCAACGACCCCACAAAGATCACCAGATCCTCCAGGCCCAACTCGGCGCGGATCTCGGTCAGGCAATCCATATCGGTGGTCAACGCTTCGAGATGGCTTTCCCGATCTCCGCCGATCACCGCCAGGCTCAGATCTTGGGCCCGACAGGGGTGCATGCGGCGGGTTAGCTCGCACATCGCCTCCAACAGTACACTGAGCCCTTTCACCGGATCCAGCCGCCCCACAAAGAGGATCAACCTGCGCCCCTCTTCTAGGCCCAACTCGCGTCGTGCGATCGCAGGATCGATGGGGCGAAACAGCTCGAGATCGACGCCACAAGGGATGACGACGATCTTGTTCGGGTCTACGTCGTACAGCTCGATCATCTGCTGGCGGTCGATGGGCGTGGCCGCGACGATGCGATCGACGAAAGCCATCACCTCTTGTTCCACCGTGGCGCGGTTATCTGCCTCCGGTCGATCGGCGGGCCCGGCGATGCGTTCTTTCATTCGCCCCAAAGTATGAAACATTTGCACGACCGGCACGCGCCAGTGACGTTGCAACTCTCGCGCGGCCCAGCCCGATAACCAGTAATGGCTGTGGATCAAATCGTAACCGAGCCCCTCAGCCTCGGCAAAAGCCAGCACGCCTTTTGCAAACTCGGGCAAATAGGGAAAGAGCATCCGCCGGTCGACGGGCTCCATAGGGCCGGCGGGGATGTGGATAACGCGATAGCGGCCGGCCCATGCGTTTTGGATGCGAGGCGCCTCCGGATCCTGGCAGCGCGTAAACGCATCGATGTGCCAGCCCCGTGCGGCGAGAGCACGGCACAATTCGCGCACATAGACGTTCATGCCCCCCGTCTCTTTGCCCCCCAGCGCGGCCAAAGGCGAGGTGTGCATGCTCAGCATAGCAATACGACGACTCACTTCTCACCTCGATAAAAAGGGGATGGAGCAGAGCCCATCCCCTTGATAGAGATCTCGATCGGCGAAGAGATGCAGGAACGGGCACGCAAGGAGCCTTTCCCGGCGATATTCTTGTACCCGTTCCGATGTCTTTACAAGCCTTTGGAGGCCATATAGTTGATCAGATCGGCCACGCGGTTCGAGTATCCCCACTCGTTGTCGTACCAGGCGACCACTTTGACCATATTGCCGCCGAGCACGGCACAGGAGGGAGCGTCGATGATGCTGGAACGGGTGTCTCCGCGAAAGTCGCTCGACACCAATTCCTGGCGCTCCACGCCCAAGATACCCTTCATCGGCCCGTTGGCCGCTTCTTCAAAGGCGGCGATCAACGAGTCATAGTCGCAATCCGTTTTCAGCTCGGCCACAAAGTCGACGATGGACACCGTCGGCGTGGGCACGCGCAGCGACATGCCATCGAACTTGCCGACGAGATCGGGGATGACCAAAGCCACGGCCTGGGCCGCGCCGGTGGTCGTGGGGATAATATTCAACGCAGCGGCGCGAGCGCGACGCGGGTCTCTGTGTGGCAGGTCCACCAGGCGCTGGTCGCTGGTGTATGAGTGCACGGTGGTCATCAAACCTTTGACAATGCCCCACTTGTCGTGAACTACCTTGGCCGCCGGGGCCAGGCAGTTGGTCGTGCACGAGGCGTTGGACAGGATCACATGCTTGGCCGGATCATAGTCCTTCTCGTTCACGCCCATCACGATGGTGATGTCCTCGTTCTTGGAAGGCGCGGTGATGATGACCTTCTTGGCCCCCGCCTCGATGTGCGCCATGCATGATTTTTTGTCGCGAAAGACGCCGGTGGATTCGACCACCACATCCACGCCCAAATCGCCCCAGGGGATCTGCGCCGGGTTCTTTTCGGCGAACCATTTGCTCTCCCGGCCGTTGACGATGAGCGAGTTCTCCGTCGCCTTGACGGTGCCGGGGAAGATGCCATATACCGAGTCATACTTGAGCAGCAGCTCAAAGCTATCCGGCGAGAACAAGTCATTGATGGCGACGACCTCGATGGAATCGGCATAATTAGCCACCATTGCCTTGAATGTCTGCCGCCCGATACGTCCAAATCCGTTGATACCGACCTTGACCGCCATTTTGGCTCCTTTCGTAATTTGTGAAATTCAGGGCAATCGATCTTGCGCAACCGCCATATCCGGGCACGTTCCGGCCCTTTCTCGCCACAATCTCATCAAGGCCTCGGCCAACCTGTCTGCGTCGTGCCGCCAGGGCAGGGCGCGATCGACCAAATCCTCCAAGATGAGCGTGCATTCTGGCTGGTCCGGGCGCCCAATGCCGCTTTCTAACGTGGGCAACACCATCGTGCTGGCCACCGTGGAGTGCCAAGAAAAGGCTGTGTTGCCATTAGCCAACACACAATCCACACATTCGCCGAACTTACCGCCCATGTGCTCCGCCAGCGCCCACACATGGTCGCCTGCGGTATACCCTGTTGTCTCGCCGGGCTGGGTAGCCACGTTGCAGACATATACCTTGAACGCGGTCGAAGCCCTTATAGCATGAAGGATATCGGGCACCAGCATATTGGGCAACACGCTTGTGTATAGGCTCCCCGGGCCTAACAAGATCATGTCGGCGCTCAATAGAGCGCCTATGGCTGCCGGATATGCCTTGGGCTCATTCGGCTGCAAGTATACCCTCTCTACGATTCCGCCGGCTTTAGCGATCTGCGACTGCCCTTGAACGACGAGCCGCGTCTCGCCATCGGGCAGACATACCTCGGCGCACAAGGCCACATTCTCCAGAGAGGCGGGGAACACGCGTCCCTTCACCTTTAACACCCGGCTGGCTTCGCCGAGCCCCCGTTCAAAGTCTCCCATGATCCCCGCCATGGCGGCGATGAACAGGTTGCCGAACGCATGGCCATCCAGGCCGGCCCCTCGCCCGAAGCGATATTCGAAAAGTTGGCTCATAAGGGGTTCCGCTTCGGCCAGAGCCGCGATACAGCGCCGCAAATCGCCCGGAGGCAACATGCCGGTTTCTCGACGAAGCACGCCGGAGCTGCCCCCGTCGTCGGCTACGGTGACGATGGCCGTCAGGTCACAGGGCTGGTGCTTGAGGCCGCGCAACAAGGTCGATAGCCCGTGGCCGCCCCCCAAGGCAACTATCCGCGGTCGCTGCGCGGCCTTGGCATGTTCTCTCAAGCGCGAGTCATCGCTGCCCATCGCCCCTCGCCGGTTCCGGCTCGGATCCTTTTCGCCGAGCCTGGGCATACCCTGGTTAGTATATCGAACCCTCCATATAAAGTCAAAGCAAGACGCTTTAGAACAGCATCGCCTCCGCAAACTCTTGTTGGAAATCGGCGCGCGCCGATAGCTCCAGGTATTCTACCGAGTGGATCAGCGCCATCGCCTGCTCGCGACACGAGCGCGAGAGCAGAGCCATCTTGGCGCCGGAGCCGGCCGCGTTGCCCACCGGGATGATCTCGGCGTTGGGGAAATGGGGGATCAAGCCGATAGCCAGCGCGCTCTGGGGCCGGATATAGTTGCCAAATGCGCCGGCCAAATACACCCGCCGCACGTCCTCTCGGCCGATGCCCAGCTCTTTTATCAGGATTTCGATCCCCGCCCGGATCGCCCCTTTAGCCAATTGCAGCTCGCGCACATCCCGCTGCGTCACCAACACCGGGCGTCCGCCCGCCCCCTGGCTTTCGCTCACCAACTCAAAGGCCCTCTGCCGGCCTATCTGTCGTAGGCGATCGGCCAGCTTGGCTTGGCCGTTGTTGCGCAGCGCCTCGCCGTCGCCCATGAAACCGGCGGTGTTAATGACCCCTACGCGCAGCATTTCGGCTACCAGATCCACCAGGCCCGAACCGCAGATCCCTCGCGGGGGCGCGCCCCCGATGCTGTGCCAATGCACGTCTTCGTTCATATGCACCGCGTCGATAGCCCCGTCGGCGGCGCGCATCCCACAGCTCAGATGTGCGCCCTCGAAGGCCGGACCGGCCGCGGTCGAACAGGTGATCAGCCGCTCTTGCGAGCCCAGGGCCATTTCACCGTTGGTGCCGATGTCGATGGCCAGGCCTATCTCTTGATCCTGATAGATGCCCGTTGCGAGCAACACCCCTACCGTGTCGGCGCCCACCCAGCCGGCGATATTGGGCAATGTCCACACATGAGCGTCGGGATAGATGTTGATCCCCAGCTCGTGCGCACGCAGGCATTGAGCGGCCGTCATCGCGGGCACATAGGGCGATTGGGCCAATGCCGCGGGGCTGATGCCTAAAAACAGGTGTTGCATCGTCGTATTGCCCACCACCGTCATGGCCAAGATGGCATCGGCCGAGATGCCCCCTTCACCGGCAGCCGTGGCCAGCGCCACTGTTTCCTCGATAATGTGGTTGATGGCCGCGACGATCTCGCGCTGTAACGTCGCCAACCCGCCTTCGTGCTGAGAGAACTCGATGCGCGAGACCACATCGTCGCCGTAGCGCGTCTGTGGGTTCAGCAATGACGATACGGCGAGCTGCCGGCCCGTTTCCAGATCCAACAAATAGCCCACCACCGTCGTCGTGCCGATATCCAGCGCAAGGCCCAGCAACCGGGGTGGCCCTTGCCCCGGCTCGATGCGCACCACCTCGTCGTCGGCGCACAGCAGGGTGACCAGACCTTCGGCGGCGCGCACCGCCAAGGGCAATTGTTGCAAGGCCCGCAACGTCGGTTTGAGCGGTTCGGGCCATTGTTTGGCCCATACCGCCTCTAACCTGACCAGATCGGCGCTTGGTTCGGCCAACGTGGGTTTGGGGATGGACACGACGCGACGCGAAACCCAGGGCTCCAAGTCGACGCGGCGCTCTACGCCGGCGGAAAGGATGCTGACCCGCGAGATGCGAGATTCCTCCGGCACCACCACACTCACATCGCCGAGGATGCTCGCCTGACAGGCCAGGCGGTAACCGGCCGCCCGTTCGGCTTCGCTGAGCTGGCGCCGCTCCATATCGGTCAGGCCGCTCAACTCGCCCGAAGCGATCACCCGGCATTTGCCGCAAGTGCCGCGCCCGCCGCACACGCTTTCGATCTCAACGCCCAAAGCGGTTGCGGCTTCCAGCAATGTCTGCCCCGCTGGCACGTCCCCACGGACGCCGGAAGGTTGAAATTTGATTCTCATCGATGACCCTTTGGTTCTTTTGGGCATAATGGTCACAAGGTGTCGAGCGTTTAGACGCTCTGCACCTCATGAGTATTCCCTGCTTTACGAAAAATTATCAGATGAGACAGCCCGAACCGTTGTAGCCACGTCTTTTCCAGCGCGTATGTCATGCGGCGTAGCCACTTGCCTATCAGAGGCCAGCGCGCCACGATGTTATCATATCCCGGATAAATTACCCGCTGCACGACAACTTGCCCCGCCAGGCCGTCCAGCAAGCTCAAGAGCTCTCTGCGCCGATACGCGCGCACATGCGGACATAACCGCGCCCGCCAGCGATCCGGCAGATAATTTACCAGGGGGATGTTGCCGAAATGATACCTGCCCCGCCAGTAGATGCCATGCGTTTCAAAAGGATACCAGCGGTTGGGGCCAAAGATCACCAAATAGCCGCCGGGCTGCAACACCCGATACGCCTCGTGCACCGCCGTCGCGTCGTCTTGGACATGCTCCAACACCTCATGCGAAAAGACCACATCGAACGACCGCGCCGCAAAGGGCAAAGCGTCGACGCCGGCCACCAACGCCCCTGAGGCCGCGTGGCGCGCCTCGGCCACTTTCTCCGCATCCACGTCTACGCCGTAGACTTGATCACTAAAGGCGTGAAAACGGCTCATATAAAGCCCTAGCCCACAGCCGGCATCGAGAATGCGCGCCCCTTGTAACGGCACATAGCGGCGCACCAGGTCTAGCCGGCGTTGCTGGCCCTCGCGCCATACATAGGAGGGATGTCCCAGAGCGATGGCCTTTTCCTTTTCACCCATGGAGCACCCCTCCGCATCGCCTTTTTGCTCAACGGCTGGCCAGGGCGCTGGCCATACGATCCAGGGCCTTTTGGATGTTCTCTATCGAGTTGGCATAGGAAAGCCGTAAATAGCCCTCGCCGTACTGGCCGAACGCCGCCCCCGACAGGCAGGCCACGCCCGCTTTGTCCATGAAAAAGCTCTCGCATTGGGCGCTGGTCATCCCCGTGCCGGTGATATTGGGAAAGACGTAAAACGCACCCGCGGGCATCACACAACGGACGCCCGGCAGCTCGTTCAGCCCTTTGACGATGACATCTCGCCGCTGACGGAAAGCATCTACCATTACCTTGACGCTATCTTGGGGGCCGCGCAAGGCTTCGATCCCCGCGTATTGGGTCGCCGCGTTGGTGCACGAATTCGAGTTCACCATCAAGCGGGTGATATGAGTAGCCAAATCCTTGGGCATGACGCCATAGCCCAAACGCCAGCCGGTCATGGCGTACGTCTTGGAGAAGCCGTGCAGGATGATGGTGCGCTCGCTGCACGACATCCCCGGCAACGTGGCGATGCTATGGAATTCCCCATCGTAAAGAATGTGCTCATACACCTCGTCCGACAAGACAGGAATATCCCGCTCGCGACAAATGTCGGCGATCGCCTCCAGATCCGACATTTCCAGTGCGCCGCCGGTCGGGTTTTGGGGCGAATTAAGGATGACCAACCTTGTCCGATCGGTTACCAAGTCGCGAAACTCGTCGATATCAAAGCGAAAGCCTTTCTCCTCGCGCAGTGGAATAGGCACGGGCTTGGCGCCCACAAAATTGATCATCGATTCATAGATGGGAAAGCCGGGGTTCGGGTAGATCACCTCGGTGCCCGGCTCGGCCAGGGCCAGGATCACAAAGAACATGATCGGCTTGGCCCCTGGCGTCACGACGACCTGCGCCGGGTCGATGGCCTGATTACGCGCCGGCCCCAAGTGTTC
This sequence comes from Chloroflexota bacterium, assembly GCA_014360745.1. Classification (GTDB taxonomy): domain Bacteria; phylum Chloroflexota; class Anaerolineae; order UBA1429; family UBA1429; genus JACIWY01. The sequence goes on along the minus strand of JACIWY010000083.1, from coordinate 1,370 downwards.
GGCGATGGCCTCTCGGAGCTCCGGGATGCCTTGAGCGTTGGTATAGTGCGTCGCGCCGTTGCGCAACGCTCGACAGGCCGCCTCGACGATGTGGGGCGGCGTGTCAAAGTCGGGTTCGCCGATTTCCAGATGGATCACCTCTCGTCCCTGGGCTTCCAGCGCCTTGGCCTTGGCCAACACTTCAAAGGCCGATTCGGTGCCCAGTCGACTCATGCGCTCGGCTAGTTTGATCATCTCAACCTCCCTCTCGGATAACATGATGATAAATTCCAAGCAGCGCCTTTGCAGCTCGTTCCCAGGTGAAACGTTTAGCTTGTTCAAACCCCTTGGCCCGCAAGTCGTTGCGCAAGGCCCCATCGTCTAATAGGCGCCATAGCGCATCGGCCAGCGCCTCCACATCCTTCGGAGGAACCAACAAGGCCGCCTCTCCTGCCACTTCGGGCAACGAAGAGGTGGTGGACGTGACCACCGGCGTTCCGCAGGCCATGGCTTCCAACACGGGCAGGCCGAATCCCTCATAAAGCGAAGGAAAGGCCAGGACGGCCGCGCCTCGATAGAGCGCGGGCAGGTCCTCATCGGCCACAAAGCCGATCAAGTGTACCCGGTTATTCAACTTGAGGCGCGCGATCGTCTCGTCGATCTCTTGGTACAGCCAACCCCGCTCCCCGCCGATGACCAAACGATGCGGCACCGGCCGCTCCTGTCGCAACCGTCCAAACGCCTCGATGAGGCGCACGAAATTTTTGCGCGGCTGCAACGTGCCCAGCCCCAGGATATAGGGCCAGCGAATGCCATAGCGCGCTAGGATCAGATCATCCTGCGCACTTTTTTGCGCCGAGAAATGGGGCTCCACTCCCGGATACAGCACGGCCACGCGCTCTTGGGGCACGAGCAGCAATTCCATCAAGTCGTCTCGCGTGCTCTGCGAATCGGCCAAGACCATATTCGCCCGGCGCACCGAGCGCGGCACCGCTCGCATCAGGTAGGCTAATAGCGGCGCCGGGAAACACCCCGGGCAACGCATGAACGACAGATCATGCACGGTCAAGACCGTTTTGGCCCTGCACACCGGCGGCAAGCTAAAATCGGGCGAGTGGAACAGGTCGAGGGGCCCCGTAATCCATTCTATCGCAATGGGCAGGCGCAATCGCTGCCATAGGATCGCCAAATGGCGGTCGGTCAGCGGGAGGTGCCGCCAGCGCACATTGGCCGGCCATGTCTCGCGCCGCAATTCGGCCCATCGCTCTGCCCTTAGCCCGCCGCTGGCGCTGAGCAAAAGATAACGGTTTCCCATATCCAGGCGGGTGATGGCGCGCACCAATCCCCGCGTATAACGCCCGATGCCCGCTCCCTGGCGCACAGCGGCCGTG
>JACIWY010000829.1 GCA_014360745.1 Chloroflexota bacterium | reverse complement strand
GCAAATGCATATATTTCATGTAAATGGTGAGGCGCGTTTGTATTGCCTGACCAAGAAGAAAGGGCGTGCCATGGTGTGACACGCCCCTGATTTCGTCGAATGTGCCGGCTCAGGCCTCTTTGGCAAGCTGGCCCTTGGCGATCTTCAAGAGTTCGGCCATCTTGGAGCGGATGGTGTCGACATCGGCGATATCGCCCAGATCGGCCGCGACCTTGCGCACGACGTCTTCGTGGCCGGCCTCTTCAAAGTCGGCCTTGACCACTTCGAGGGCGTAGGCGTTGGCGTCGTCGCCGGTCTTGCCCATCAGTTCTGCGGCCCAGAGGCCCAGGAGTTTGTTGCGACGGGCGACGGCGCGAAAGGCCATTTCCTCGTCATGGGCGAATTTGTTTTCGAATGCGCTTTCGCGATCGTCAAAGGTGGTCATTGGGCCGGTCCCCTTGCATGCGTTGCCGTTGCCCCCGATATGCAATCTGGCACACAAAAGGGCAAGGGGCCAACGCCATCTTGCGACGTGTTGGCCCATGCACTATGAGAGCGCATCGGCATGAGGGGACTCACGCCCCCCACCCTCAACGATGGAGTTCCCATGGCTCGGCGCAAGAAAATCTATGAAGGCAAGGCCAAGACCCTCTACGAGGGCCCGGAGCCGGGCACGATCATCCAGTATTTCAAGGATGACGCCACCGCCTTTAACGCCGAAAAGAAGGCTGTGATCGAGGGCAAGGGCGTGCTCAACAACATGCTGTCCGAGTATTTCATGACCGGGCTGAACACCATCGGTGTGCCCACGCATTTCATCAAGCGGTTGAACATGCGCGAGCAATTGGTGCGCGCGGTCGAGATCATCCCGCTTGAAGTGATCGTGCGCAACTATGCGGCGGGCACCATGGCCAAGCGTCTGGGGATTGAGGAGGGC
>JACIWY010000828.1 GCA_014360745.1 Chloroflexota bacterium | reverse complement strand
AACGCTGGGCACCTGGTCGGCCAATTTCAAGGCGGTGCCTACCTATAAAAAAACCGGCCATTTTTGGACGCCCGATTCCTCAGTGTGGATGCAGAACTTTATCCCCGGCGCCTTGCAGCTCTCGCTAGCCCGCCCTTTCTTTGAGCGACACAACTGGTATACGGCCTACGTGCGCTCGTTGGAGCAGCAAGAGGACGACGAACGCTGGGAGGGCTTGAAGGTCTTTACCCAGCATTGGGAGGCCGATGGCGAGTCATTGACTATTTGGATCGATCGCCAAGCCCGTGCACCCATGGCCGTGGAAACCGACGCTCTACAAGTGGCCGCTATTGCGGAGAACATCGAGCCGTTGGCCGGCGCCGAGACCAAGATCCGTTGGCGAGTGGTTAACAAGGCCACCGAGCCTTTGCCCGTTTACCTTCACGCTCTGGGGGATAAGGGGCTGGAGATCGACCATCGCGATGCCTTTGTGGTGCCGGGAGGCGAGACGGTGGAGCGCTCCGCCGTGGTCAAGATCGCCGACGACGCCAATGGGCGCAAGGAAGACGGCACAGCTCCTGCCGTGCGCTCCATCCTACGACTGGGTGACAAGGAAGTGGAGCTTTTCTCCGGGTTGCGTGTCCAAAAACCCCTGAGCTTGGACACCGACCCTGCCGAGTTGAGCCTTGCTCCCAAGCGAAGGACGGCGTTGCGACTCCAGTTGCACAGCAAGATGGATCGGCCTGCAGCGGCGATCATCCAACTTGCGCCGCCATCGGGGCTTGAGGTGGAATGGCGGCAGAAACGGGTCGAGCTCCCGGCTGAAGGGCACCTGACGATTCCCTTGGAGGTTGTGCCGGCCGGAGAGGGGATCTATACCCTCCCCGTTCGCGTGTTGCCTTTGTCCGACGAAGGGGAGGGCTTCAGGCCCCTGGATC
>JACIWY010000827.1 GCA_014360745.1 Chloroflexota bacterium | reverse complement strand
ATGACAGGCGCCAGGTGCCCAGCACTTCTCAAATGCTGGGCACCTGGCTCATGTACGTTCCTCCGGGATCAGGTAGAAAGGATGGACCAAGCTGCGCCGATCGTGCGTGCTTTTGACCGTGTATTCGATGCGGATCAAAAGGCAATTGGGCTCTGCCGGGTCGGGCTGCACGTCGAGCCGATTGATGACGATGCGCGGCTCCCACATCCCCAGAGCCTCTTCTACGTAGCGACGAGCCTGGGCAGCAGTCCTACTGTTACAGGGCGCAAAGACCAATTCCTGTAGCCGACAGCCGAAGGAGGGCCGCATAACGCGCTCGCCCGGCGAAGTGGACAAGATGATACGGATCGCCTGATCAATTTCGCTGCGCTCGTCGGTTAGCCTCAGCCCCCCCTGGCTCCCGATCTGAAGGGGAAAGGCCCAGCCGTGGCCGGTGATGCGGTCGGTCATAGAGAACGCTCCTGCTCAGAAATAGTAACGAGTGGAACATGAATGAACACGGATTAAATGATTTTTTACTATATACAGTACTGAGATGTAGACTTATAAAGAATAGTTGGTCTGGTATCCATCATCTGGTATCCGCACAACGATCATCCTCCGATCAGCACGGTAGGGCAGCCGGACACGATCGAATCGGGTGGCCCGGTGCACGTCGCCGTGTCGCCCACACGCGCCGCCGGTTGCCCGCCGATGAGCACCGTCGCACTGCCGGTGAGGATCGGCCCGCCCACGTGAGGCACCGGCGGAGTGCCCGGTGTGACCATCGGGCAGGTGTGCATATCGCCCATGCGCGCCGCCGGCTGCCCGCCGATGAGCACGGTGGGCAACCCGCCGACGATGACGCCCCCGTGGGCGGTGGGGTCTCCCATGCGCGCTGCAGGTGCGGGCATGTTTTTCACTCCTCCTGTCGGCTAATTGATGCGCAC
>JACIWY010000826.1 GCA_014360745.1 Chloroflexota bacterium | reverse complement strand
CGGAGCCACTTTTTTGTGCGCAATGCGGCGCACGTTTCTTAGTGCCCCCAAACGTGCTTGGGGCCGCCCCGCGGAGGGAGACGGCCCCAAGCAAAGGAGAGGGGAGGAAAAAAGGCCGGGCGAAAATCGTTGTCAGTGTTCATCTGGCAGACGCTTTCGGCGCTCAACAAGTTCCCGACGTCGCGCGGATCAGCCCTTTTCTTGGCCCGGGATCTCGAACTCAAAGTTGAAGCGCCGGGGCATCTCATCAAAGCGAAAGCGCCCGCCCAACGTTTGATAGGTGACGCCGAGCCAGGGGGTCTCGCCGCCGCGTTCGGGATGGCGCCCCAACCGCACCTCGACGGTGCGCTCGCGCCCTTGACGAAAGATGGTCAATTCGATCCGATCGCCGGGATCGTGTTCCGCGATGGCCTCGGTCAGGCTCAATTCCTCGCTCAGGTTCTGCCCATCGACCGCCAGGATAATATCGCCAACGCGGATGCCGGCCCGCTCTGCGGGGCTATCCTCGACCACTTGGACTACCAGAGCGGCGCCTGGACGCATGGGCATCGCCTCAGGCCAGGGAATCTCGGGAGTGGGCGATTCCGGTTTTCGATCGAGAGGCCAGGGCACACGTATAGGCGGCACCTCGGAGGGGGCAGCCTCGGCCAAACGTTGCGCCATGGACTTGGCCGCCAGGTAACCGGCCACTCCACCGGCCAGCGCGCCGGCCGCACAACTTATCAACAAAACGAGGATAGCCCCCAGAATGATCCACAGCGTCCAGTTGGTTCTTGTTTCCATCCCATTCCTCCTAAGGCGTCGTCCTGCTGCTTTCCTCGATGCCATATTGTCAGTCCCTCAAGGGATAGGTAACAGGCTGGCATCGTAAAGCCTCGCAATGAGCAGGCGCAAGGACATCCTACACTATTACTATACGCCAAGAGATGTAGGGG
>JACIWY010000825.1 GCA_014360745.1 Chloroflexota bacterium | reverse complement strand
GGGATACCATCCAGTTCAAGGTGGGGGGGCTTCTCTGTGCGCAAACGGCGATGTGGAGCGATGGGCTGCGCCAGAACCTGAACCTTACCGCCAGCGGTAGCTTGCCTACGCTTACGCCGACGCCCTCTTTGGTGCCGACCAACACCCCTACTATCACCCCGACGCCCACCGAGACGCCCTCGGTGACCTCGACCCCGGCCATCATAGACCTACGCCCGGCGCAAGACACCTTTATCTCCGAGTGGGAGCCGAACTCCAACTATGGCACGGATCAGCGGCTTAAGGTGCGCAATTCCCCTTACCGCTCCTTGCTCTATTTCGATACCTCTGCCCTGCCCACGAACGCCACCGTCCGCAGCGCCAGGCTCTATCTTTATCTGGATTGGTACACTCATCAGGCCGATCGCACGGCCACGGTGAACGTCTACAAGGTGCAGACCGATTGGAACGAATCTCAGGCCACCTGGAACCATCGTCTGACGGGTGTGCCCTGGAGTGCCAACGGCTGCGATGGCTCGGCCGACCGCAGCCTGACGCCCTCGGCCACCACCGACGTGTTGACCCCATCGACCTGGTATTCTTGGGATGTGACCTCCCTGGTGCAGGATTGGGTCTGGAGCCCTGCAGGCAATAAGGGAATGATCCTGATTACGGCGGCGGGGCGCGAGCTGCGCTTTCACTCGATGAACATGAGCAGCAACAAGCCCTACTTGCGCATCGATTACGTCGTGGGCCAGGGGCCTGGCCCCACGGCGACGGCCACCTCTTCGCCGGCCGTGACCCCTTCGGTGCAGCCGCAAGAAGAGTTCTCCGAATTTCGCAACGCCAGCCAGGACACTTATATCTATAACGGCGAGCCCGACGCCCAGTACGAGAATCAGGGGCTGCGCGTCGCCGGCCAGGGCTATAAAAAGAGCCTGCTTAATTTCGATGTCA
>JACIWY010000824.1 GCA_014360745.1 Chloroflexota bacterium | reverse complement strand
CGCTACCGCTCCGAGCAAAACGGCGACAACCCAGGTACCCTTTCTAGGCGGAGAGAGCTGCATGGCAGTGCCTCCTCATAAGTTGCACACGCAACGTTCAATACCACAGCCCGGCGGAGCGGATTTTAACATGGCATTCTGACCAAAGTCAAGGCGAATCGGCTTTAAATGTAGGCAATCGACCCATCGGGCTTGAGCGGCATGCCCCGCTTCCAGGGCTTGTAGGGATGTTGTTCGTAATAGGCTTCGTTCAGCTCGATGCCCAGGCCCGGCTTGTCCGGCAGCTTTAGGTAGCCGTCGACCATCTCGTAAGGCTCTTGGACCAAGTCACGGCGCGGAGATTCGGTGTCCACATGGTATTCGAGGATCAAAAAGTTGGGCGCCGTAGCCGCAAATTGGGCGTTGACCGCCGTAGCTACTGGCCCCATGGGGTTGTGGGGCGCCACGGTGACGTATTCGGCCTCGGCCAGCGCCGAGATCTTTTTGATCTCCGTCAACCCGCCGCAACAACACACATCGGGCTGGATAATATCCGCACCGCGCACCCGCAACAGATCGCGAAACTCCCATTTGGTATAGAGCATCTCGCCGGTGGCTATGGGCACGGCGGCATTGGCCCGCACCTCGGCCATGGCCTCGACATGTTCCGGGCGCAACGGCTCTTCGACGAAAAGGGGCGTATAAGGCGCCACCACGTTGCATAACTCGATGGCTTTGGAGGGCTCTAAAATCTTGGCGTGGGGATCGAGGGCGATCTCCATCTCCTCGCCCAAGGCATCGCGCAACAAGGCCATTTTTTCTTCGACCAGGCGCAACGCTTTGGGCCAAGGTATAGCATGAACGTCGGGCGGCAAGGGGTTGGTCTTGATGGCCTTAAAGCCGTAGGTTTCCCTCAATGCCAGGGCGTTATCGGCTGTCTCCTGAGGGGTGCGCCCG
>JACIWY010000823.1 GCA_014360745.1 Chloroflexota bacterium | reverse complement strand
CCAGCTGGCGTCTCGAACCCGTGGGGTAGGCTACTCCCCTTGGCGATGAACTTGACGGCTACAGGAACTCGTTCCAGGCCTAGAATCTCACCGAACTGTTTTGCCAGAACTGATCTTTGTTTCATAAGGACTCCCTGGGCACACTTTTATGATTGGCATCGAGGCCCGTTATTGCCCCGAAGGACAAGAAAACCGAACCCGCATTCAGTCGCCCAACATGCCACGTACAATAACGTCTACAGCAGCATCCTCATCCAATCCTCGTGCCATCAGCGTCTCGAGCTGTTTCTTGTCCACTGTGCCGATCGCCGCCTCATGGGTGACCTGAGCCCGATCGTTAGTGACACGCACGACGGGCACCGCCTGAGCGACAGCCTGGTCGCGCACGATCTCTACACAATCCACGTGGCCGCGTGCCAAGGGGGCGTTGCCCTCTGTCGTGCCAAAAACCTGGCTGCGCGCCCGGTCGCGCACGGCGATGCGCGAGCGAGCTAGCCCACGAGCCCGCTCGCCGTTCAGGCGAATCGTCTCGCGAATGACGATCTCATCGTCGACGTAGCCCATCGCCTTGGCGTTCAGCTCGGCTACGCCGTCTCGGTCCACGTCCACCTCGTAGTCGAAATCCACCTTGCCCGCCCGTCCGCGGCTCAGGCTAAAGGTCGAGAAGTAGCGCCCACCTGCGGCCACGGTGATGCGTGCCTTGGGCAATACCTCCACGCCGCCCGTCTGGCCGTGGTAGTGGGTTTCGTGATAGCGCATGGTGGCTACCGGCCCAACGCGGATCGTGCCCTCCATAATATGCTGCACGTGTGCCGCATTGGGAAAGGTGCAATGAGCTATGAATTCGACCTCTGCGCCCGCGCCGATCTCGAAGGTCGAGATGATCCGCTGCACCCCCTCCGCTGGGAGCACGCCGAAGCAGAGATGCACCGGCAACT
>JACIWY010000822.1 GCA_014360745.1 Chloroflexota bacterium | reverse complement strand
TAATGCGGATCAAAGAGAAAAGAGCTCATACTCGGGTCTTGGCCCATCGATTGAATGACACCGACACTGAGCCCGAGTAGATGATACACCGGCCCCATCCATTGCACGCCCACCTTGGAAAGGTAATCGTTCGGCGTGACCAGATGCACGCCGCGACCGGTGAGGGCATTTAGATAGAGGGGCAATGTGGCGACGAGCGTTTTACCTTCGCCGGTCTTCATCTCGGCGATTTTGTTCTGATGCAGCACGATGCCGCCCAAAAGCTGGACGTCAAAGTGGCGCATCCCCAACGTGCGCACGGCGGCCTCGCGCACGGCGGCAAACGCCTGGGGCAAGATGTCGTCCAGGATCTCGCCCTCGGTGCGATCGATATCGGCGGTGACGCGATCGATCTGCCGTTTGATAAGGCGACGTTCCTCGGCGTCTTGCTCGCGGTCTAGCTCAGCTTGGAGGTCCTTGAGCTCCTCACGGAAGCGCGCGGTGGCCTGGGCCAGCCGTTCGCGGAACGCCTGGGTGAGAGCGCGCAGCTCCTCGTCCGTCTTGGCTTGCATCTCGGGTTCGAGGGCATTGATGGCATCCACAAGGGGTTGCAAGCGCTTCAGTTCTCGCTCATTAGGATCGCCCAAGAGCGTCTTGAACAATTTTGGCAACATGAAATTATCTTCTCCTGGCTCCTGGCCGCAGACTGTTCGATCTCCGGCGGAGCCCCGTATCCAGGCGTCGCGCAAAAAGCGCGCGCCCATTTTTCGGCGTATATTATACCATGCGTAGAGCATCGGGCCAGAATGATGGGAAATGATCTTGACATCCATCGAATTTTGCATTAGTATTTTAGTAATTACTTAAAAAGATGATGGCGATGCGCGATCTCGAAGCCCTAGTCCGCTTTTACAAGGCCCTCGCTGATGTCACCAGGCTCCAATTGGTGCAGTTGTTGGCTG
>JACIWY010000821.1 GCA_014360745.1 Chloroflexota bacterium | reverse complement strand
TTTCTTTCCCATCCCAACGCGCCACGTGCTGGCCGGCGAGATGCCCGGCACAGGCTCGGGCCGCATCGGCATTGGGGGCGAGCATCAGGCGGCAAAATTCCCCGCTCTTGGGCTCGACCCCGTAGATGCCATAGCCCACGACAGGGCTATCGGCGTGCTCTTCGAGCCGATCGACCGGCACCGGCAATGCCTGCTGTTCGACGATCGGCACCAAGGCGATTCGTGAAAACTGGCGAATCATGATCACACCTCGATCTCGTCAATCGCGCGTTTCATCCAGACCGGCAGATCGAGCTCTTCGTAGCCATCGCCCGTCTGGTAACCCGGCCAGCAATCGGTTTGACGACACCAAGAAAGCATCTCGAGCGCAGCGCGATAACGCTTGCGACCCGCCTCCAGCAATGCGTTGCTTGCTTTGTAGAGCGCCACACTGTAGGGAGCGGCGTTTTCGATGACGAGGAAAAAAAACGGCACCTGACGGCCAAGCACCGACGAGATGGCATCGCTATAAAGCGCCGCTTGCACATCGTAGCCATAGCCCGCCGTTGCCCGGGAAAATTCCTCGATCCCCGCATGATTGGCCGTTTTTACATCGACGATGGCGCAGATTTCCCCTGCCCCGTTCATCGACAAAAAATCAGGGCGGATTTTGCATTCGATGCCCGTAGGCTCATGCAGGAAGAACAAGGAACGTTCCGCATGGCCGCGTTCGATGAGCGAGGCGGCAAACGAATGCGATTGCACCTTGCGCACCATCGCCCGAACGGCCAAGGCATGCTCTTCACGCAGGGCAACCTTGCCCGCGTTGGCTGCCTCCCACGCCTGCGCATCTTCCTTGCCTTGCTTGGTTCGGCGATCAAACTTGGGCGAGACCGCAAAGCGTTCGTCGAATGCCTCCGGCTCAAGCAGTGCCGTATGTAGCGCCGATCCCAGGATCATGGACTCG
>JACIWY010000820.1 GCA_014360745.1 Chloroflexota bacterium | reverse complement strand
CGCCAGGGGGATATTTTTTTGAAAGTAAACGGTGCGCATGAGTTATTGTTTATCCTTCGGTTGAGGATGATGAGCGTCTCGATTCGTGCCAGAGTATTCCACGTCCTGGCGAAAGCGTCAAAGTGAATGCAGCAACGCTTTGACCTGCTCTTGGCTCGGCGTTACAATGCGCCGTGTGCGCGGTGGTAAAGTGTCGGTTTGGCAGCAGACGATTGTTGTGGAAGGAGATGACCATGCCCTCAGCAGTTTATTCTCTGAACACCGCGGGCCGCAGCCATTCGGGTCCCACGGGCCTGGTTCCTCAAATGTTGGCCGTGTTTGAGGCCGCCGGATTTGCCGAGATGATCTCACCGGGAGATACGGTGGCGATCAAAGTGCACTGTGGCGAGTGGAACAACACCGCTTATCTCCGTCCCGTCTATGCACGAGCGCTGGCCGACCGTGTTAAGGCTCTCGGTGGGCGCCCCTTTGTCTGTGATACGGTGACCCAGACCTATGGGCAGGTTTCGTCCCGTGCTACTGGGCTGGACCTGCTCATCACGGCCGAGCGCAACGGGTACTCGCCAGCAGTGTTGGGCTGTCCATTTATCGTCGCAGACGGGTTTAACGGCACCGACGATCTGCGCGTCGATTTACCCCAAGGCTACTTGCTCAAAGAGGCTTATATCGCCAAGGCCATCGCTCTGGCCGATGTGCTTCTTGTGTTGACCCATTTCAAGGGACATCCCCTGGGGGTCATCGGCGGATCGGTCAAGAATTTGGGCATTGGTGCGCAGTCGCGGCGTGGCAAGCATAACGTGCACATGGGAGGGCACCCCAAATACGGTTTGGGGGCGGCGACCGAATTCCATCCCGAACGTTGCAAGGGGCGCGAATGCCCCAAGTGGGAGGCTTGTGAGAATTGTTGTCCATGGGGCTTGTTCCATGTGACCGAGACGTCTATCGAATGGGA
>JACIWY010000082.1 GCA_014360745.1 Chloroflexota bacterium | reverse complement strand
GTGCAGGCCATCTACGCCGCCTATCGCTCTGCCGAGGAGGGCCGCCGTATCCATCTGATCTGAAATCATCGAGCCGAAAGGAAGGATCATGCCGGAAAAAGAACTCCCGTTCAAGGTCGTCCTCATCGATTACAGCCCGGAGCTCTATTCACCGGTGGGGTTCGAGGCCGAGATGCTGGCCCAAGCCGGGGCCAAATGGGAGACCTATCGTTGCCGCACGGGCGAGGAAGTCGTGTCCGTGGCCCAAGATGCCGACGTGGTCGCCGTGCAATCGGTGCGCCCATTGCTCACCCGCGAGGTGCTGGCCCAGCTCAATCGCTGCCGTTGCACCATTCGCGCCGGCGCAGGCTATGACAGCATCGACTACAAGGCCGCCACCGAGCTGGGCATCATGGTCTGCAACGCCCCCACCTATTGCACCGACGACGTGGCCGATCATGCCGTGGGGCTGATGCTGGCCGCCGTGCGCAACATCCCCCGGCTAGATGCGGCCCTGCGCAAGGGGCGCTACGCTCGCGAGCTGGCTCGGCCGAGCCGCCGCGTCGCCGGCAGCACGGTGGGCATCATCGGCCTGGGGCGCATCGGCAGCACCACGGCCAAGCGCGTACGCGGTTGGGATGTCACCGTCCTGGCCTATGACCCCTACGTTGGCCAGGACCATGCCGACACCGTGGGAGCACGGATGGTCGACCTGGACGAGCTACTGGCTCGCTCTGACTTTATCTCCATCCACTGCTTGCTTAGCGATGAAACCTATCATCTCTTGAGCTGGGACGAGTTCGCCAAGATGAAAGAGGGCGTGATCCTGGTGAATACCGCCCGCGGGCCCATCGTCGATGAAAATGCGTTGGTGGCGGCGCTCCAAGAGGGCCGCGTATGGGCCGCTGGGCTGGATGTCACCGAGCAGGAACCGCTGCCCCCCGATTCGCCGCTCTTGCAGATGGACAACGTGATCCTGACGCCCCATGTCTCGGCCAACACCCCCGAGTCGCAGCGTGACCTATATCGGCTGGTGTGCGAGATCTCGATCGACGTCATCCAGGGGCGCATTCCCCAATGGGTAGTGAACCCGGAAGTGCTCGATCATCTCAAGAAAGTGGACTGAACAAGGCGGAGGAAGGGCCTATGATCGCTCGATTCGGCGACGGACGAGATTGGTTTTTTGAGAAGCGCTTCGGCCTGTTCATCCATTGGGGGCTTTACGCCATCCCGGCCTGGCACGAACAGCTCCAGTGGCGTGGTAGCGTGCCGCGCCGCGAGTATGAACAACTGATCCACCAATTTAACCCGGTGCATTTCGATCCGGACGCCTGGCTCGATTTGGCCGAGGAGGCGGGGATGCGTTATCTCTGCATCACCACCAAACACCACGACGGCTTTTGCCTGTGGGACACGGCCCAGACCGATTATAACGTGATGAACACCCCCTACGGCAAGGATATCATCGCCATGGTGGCCGACGCCTGTCGACGGCGGGGCTTTCCACTCTGTTTCTATTACTCGGTGGTAGATTGGCATCACCCCAACTACCCCAACCAGGGGCGCAGCCACGAACTCCCTCGCCCCGAGCCCGGTGACGAACCGAACTGGCCCAAATATCGCGCTTTTCTCATCGAGCAGGTGCGCGAGCTTTGCACGCGCTACGGCGAGATCGGCGGCTTTTGGTGGGATATGAACGTCACCGGCGTTATAGACCGTTCGATCAACGAGCTTATTCGTTCTTTGCAACCCAACGCCGTGATCAACAACCGCGGCTTTGACGAGGGCGATTTCGGCACCCCCGAACGCGACTATGATACCTCTTTGGAGGAGCAACCGGCCTTCTCTTGGCCCACCGAGGCCTGCCAATCGGTGGGCCGGGAAAGCTGGGGCTATAAAGAGGACGAAGACTATTACGCGCTTCGCCACCTGATCGCCAGCATCGACCGCACGTTGGCCAAAGGCGGGAACTATTTGCTCAACGTGGGCCCCAAGGCCGATGGCACCTTCCCCGACGAGGCGATTCGGCTTTTGCGCGCCATCGGGCGCTGGTATGGCGTGGCGCAAGAAGCCTTGCTAGACGTGGAGCCGGCCACCCATCTCATCGAGGAGCGCGGCGTCCTCCTCACCCGACGGGGCAACACCCTTTATGTGCATCTGACCAACTACCCGACGACGAGGCGCGTCTTGCTCAAGCCCATCGCCGTGGCCCCCCGCTCGGCGACGTTGCTCAACAACGGCCAGCCGGTAAAGGTCTCATTGGCCGATCTGCCCACCCTGCACATGGGGCCAGGTGGTTCCCTGATCGCACCAAAACAAGAATACCTACGCCTGCGAGAACTGCCGGTGGACGCCTTCGGCGATTCGGTGCTGGTGGTCAAGCTCGAGTTTGAGGATCTGGATGCTGCGTTGGGCCGGGCGCGGGGATAAAACCATAGCCCCCGGGAAAGGAAGACCCTTGGAGAAGCGCATTTACCCATTAACCTTTATCTCCCAGTTTCGCGACTATATCTGGGGCGGGCGACACTTGGAGACTATTCTCGGCCGCGAGATCCCGCCGGGGATCGTGGCCGAGAGTTGGGAGATCTCCGCCCATCCCTACGCGCCCACCACCGTGGCCGAAGGGCCGTTGGCCGGACGGACGTTGTCCGAATTGGTGGAGGAAATGGGCGAAGTGCTCGTCGGCTCTCGTTCGCGACGTATGCTCGAGCTAGGGCGCTTCCCACTACTGATCAAACTGCTCGACGCCAATCGAGACCTCTCCGTGCAGGTGCACCCCGACGACGAATACGCCCGCGCGCATGGCGATGACGCGCTGGGCAAAACCGAGCTGTGGATCGTGCTCCACGCCGAGCCCGGGACGGAATTGATCTGCGGGCTGGCCGAGCCAACGACGAGGGAGCGCTTCCGCCAGGCCCTGGAGCGAGGGCGATTGGAAGCGTTGTTGCATCGCATCCCCATCGCGCCGGACGACGCCATCTTTTTGCCCGCCGGTACCATCCACGCTCTGCTGGCCGGGGCGCTGGTGGCCGAAATTCAACAGAATTCGGACGCTACCTATCGCGTGTACGACTGGGGACGCCTGGGCGCCGACGGCAAGCCGCGCCCTCTACACATCGACAAGGCATTGGATGTCATCGACTGGAGCCGAATACGTCCGGACAAGGTATCCCCCTCGACCCTGTGCCGGCGCGCGGACCTGTTGCACCAGCGCCTCGTCCACACAGACGCTTTCACCGTCGAACGGCTGAACATGACCGCCGGGGCCATCTATAAAGGTTGTTGCCGAGGTGAAACGTTCGAGATTTGGGGTTGCCTGCGCGGCGCAGCCGAGATCGCTTGGGCAGGCGATCCAGTGGCGCTGCCGGCCGTGCGTTTCGCCCTGTTGCCCGCAATACTGGGCGAGTTCACCGTGCACGCCCTCGGCGATAGCGCGTTGCTCCGCGTGTACGTTTGAGGCAGACGGCCGCCGTTGCCAGGCCCGCCCGTGCAGGCTGCAAACAGAAGATCGCCCGGGAAAACCGGTCGCCACAGGGCGACTTGGCACGGTTTCAATTGCCGACCATCGACACACCTTCGGGTTTCTTAAAATACCGGACAGCCCTCCCCTGGATGCTCGGTGGTCGGTTGGTTTCTTGAAAAATCGGATGTATACTATCCGCTAACTCTTGATAGGAGACGTATCGATAGTGAAAACCCTTCTTCGCGTCCGCTCCTGGGGGCCGATCTTGGCCCTGCCCCCGCTGATCGCCCTACAAGCCCTCGCCCCGACGGGCATCGTCATGATGGTGCTAGTCATCCTGGTCGGGCTGCTGACCGCGTCGCTCCTTTGGGTATTGCAACTGCGCAAGGTTGTGCGTTGTGAGCGCCAGAGTGGCCGTGACTGGGCCCATCTCGGCGAGACGCTCGACCAAGAGTTCTCCTTAAACAATGATTCCTGGCTTCCCGTGCCCTGGGCAGAGGTTAGCACGCCGCTGCAGAGCCGTGCCGGTGCGCCATCAGGGCGCGGTCGCTCCGCAGCCGATGGCCCCGGCGCCGACGAGCCCACAATCGGCTGCTGTCGCGCTCTGTCCGTGCCCGCCCGGGGCGCTGCACGCTGGAAGACTCAAATCCCTTGCACACGTCGCGGCGTGTATACCCTCGGCCCGACACGCATACGCTCCGGCGATCCCTTTGGGCTGTTCGAGGTGATTCTGATCGCCCAAGACGTGCAGACCTTTTACGTCTACCCCGCCGTCTCGACCATGCCCCTACTCGAGGAGCCCACAGCTCGGTTGGCCGGAGCGATGCGCGCCTCAGAACGCCTGCCGCGTCGTTCCTTGGCACACGCGACCGACGTGGCCGGCATCCGCTCTTATGTTCCCGGCGATCCATTCAGCCACATTCACTGGCGCTCGACAGCCCATCACTCCGCCACCGGGCGCGACGAGATTATGGTCAAAGAATTCGAACCGGAGTCCCTGGCCGACTTTTGGATCGTGTTAGACCTCGACGCCAACGTGCACTGGGGCGAAAAAGAGGCATCCACCGAGGAATATGCCGTCAAGCTCGCCGCCTCCCTGGCCTATCAGGTGTTGCGCCGCCAGCGCGCCGTGGGCCTGCTGGCCCACGGCGCGCAGCCGTTCGTGCTCAACCCGTATTCCCACCCCGAGCAGCTCGACCAGCTCTTGCGCATTCTGGCCGGCGTCCACGCCGACGGATCGACCTCGCTGGCGGAGGTGCTCGGCTTGCAAGCGCGCCTGATACGCAGTGGCGCTCAATGCGCATTGCTCACGCCTTCTTGCGACCCGCTTTGGATCGAGAGCGTGCCGCAGTTGCTGAGCCGCTCTATCCAAGTCTCGGCGTTCCTGCTCGACGGCCGGCCTTTCGGCGGCAGGGAGGATATGCGGCCCATCGTCGAGCGCCTGGCCATCCTCGGTGTGAACGGTCGGATCATCGGGCAAGACGTGTACGCGCGGCTCAACCCGCAGCCTCCTAAAAAGGCGCGCGCACCTCGGATCGATACGAGAGGCGCGCCTCAATCTGTGGCCCCGACGCCCGTTGCGCCCCAGGTGGGCTCTGCAGCCGTGAGAGGACGGGCCTCATGACCCCTATCACAGCCATCTCAGCCAAAGAAATGCGCACGATCGAGAAGCACGACTGGGCGCTTTATGGGCTCGTGCTCTGCGCGGTGACCCTCCTGCCCCTTGAACTCAAGCTGAGCGCCTGGGTGCCCGGGCAAATACCTTGGCTATGGGTCGCCCTCGGCGCATGCCTGCTGGGCCTGGCGACAGCGCCATCGCGTTGGGCCTCTCTCGCCGCCTGGTTATTCAGCATGGTCTTGGGGCTAGGGCTGGGCATGATGGTTGTGGGAGATCTGCTCCCGCCTGGCCAGATGGTCCGCGGCGACCTCCAACGCGTATGGGATTGGTTATGGAAACTCATAGTGCACCGCTACCAAGACCCGGAGCTGCCTCTCTCTTACGGCGCGGCGCATTTTTGGTGGCAGAGCAGCGCCCTTTTCGAACGCCTGGCGACCTGGTTCCGCATCGTGCGCAACGGAGGCACCAGTGCCGACAACAGCGCCCTGTTGCTGAGCGTTTGGTTCGCCGTTTGGATGTTGAGCTGGAACGCAGCGTTTCAGCTTGGCCGCCATCGTAGCACCTGGGCGAGCTTGGTGCCCTTGGGTATAGCGCTCTTGCTCTGCGTAGGATACACGGGGCTGGGCATTGCCTATGCACGCATCTACCTGGCGCTGGTCTTGATCATCGCCGTATGGGCCAACGCCGGGCGCATGTACGAACAATGGGTAGAAGCCGGCGTAGGCGTGACGCGCCTGCTTAAAAGGCACATCTTTATCACCGGCCTGCCCCTGGCCGGCGTCATCTTGATCTTGGCCCTGGCCATTCCCTATGGCGACTATGAGGGCACGACCGAATTCCTCTGGGATCGGCTAGGGGCACACCTCAACGCCCTCTACGAACAGTGGGATCGCGCCTTCGCCGGACGCAATCCCGTCCCAAACCCCAACGCCTATCGCATCAGCCGCAACGTGGGGCGTTCCGTCGTGCCCGTCGCCTCCGCCAGCTTGGACGATCATGATATTCGCGGCGGCGTCTCTACCAGCGAGGAGATCGTCTTTTTGGTTAAAACCGACGACCCCGCCCCTCAGGATGGCGAGACGGCGCCCAAACATTATTGGCGCGAACGCACCTACGACCGTTACACAGGGAGCGGGTGGTCGAGCAGCCCCACCCAACTTGCCTCCTTTCCGGGCGATGCGCCTTGGAAGGAACCCGGCTATCCACGGCTCTCTTTGAGCCAGACCTTCGCCCTACAAAGGTCGATGAGCCCGGTGCCGGCCGCTAACGAACCGGTCGTCGTGGCGGAGAACTATGCCATCCGCACACGCGGCGACGGCGACCTCGCGGCGCTCTATACACAGTCTATGGCCTATAACGTGACCTCGTTAGTGCCTATAGCCACCGAGTCCGAATTGCGCTCCGCCGAACAAGAATATGCCGATTGGGTCAAGGAGCGCTTTTTGCCGTTGCCCAACATCCCGCCGCGCATTCGGCGTTTGGCCGAAAACATCGTGCGCCGCGCAGGTGCCGAGACGCGGTATGATAAAGCAGTCGCCATCGAGACCTATCTGCGCGGCTTTGTCTATGACCTGGACGTTCGGCCTCCCGCGGACGGCGTGGATGTGGTGGACTATTACCTATTCACGACACAGCGCGGCTATTGCGACTATTCGGCGACCGCCATGGTGGTCATGTTGCGATCGCTGGGCATCGCCGCTCGCTACGCCTCAGGTTACGGCCAGGGGCAATACGATCCGCAGCTTGGAGCGTGGGTGGTACGGGGCAAAAACGCGCATGCCTGGGTGGAGGTGTATTTCCCCGGCTTTGGCTGGATCGAATTCGAGCCGACGGCTTCCCAAAGCCCTTTTTCGCGAAACACGCCGCGACCTACCGCTCAGCCGACGTTGGCCTCTCCGACGGCCAGCGCGCAACCGACACCGCCGGCGGCAGACTCGGCGGACACAGCATCCCCTTCGGGCGGCATCCTTTTGGATCGACATCTGTTCCCGCTCGGAGCGGTGGGCGGAACGATAATTGTGGTAGTGGGCGCCATAGTTTTAGCGAGCATCCGCGCCAGCCGCAAGCCTCGCGAACCACGCCAGGCCATCTGGCAGGTGTATGCGCAACTACAACGCCGTGCTCAGAAATTGGGGATCGTGCCCCAAGAACGGTTTACTCCACGCGAGTTCTTGGGACACGTCGGGAGCTATCTCGAGCAGCGCTTTGGCGTAAAGGATGGGATCCCCCAAGACCTGGCCGAAATCGCACAGCTTTATGAGCGGGCGCGCTACAGCGCCAACCCACCCACCAACGCGGACCGCAGCCGGGCACTGGCCGCTTGGGAACGGGTACGGCATTATCTGCGGCGTAGAGCGGTGCCAAGAATTTGGTCGAGAGGCGAGATCGACGTGGACACGGTTTGAAACGGCGCCTCATTCGTCGAACACAAACACGCTGCGCATGTTCGCTTCGTCGCCTCGATACAACCGATCGAACACCGCCTGGCCATCCTCCAGCCGCACTCGCTCACTGATAAAGGGGTCCACTTGGATGCGGCCGCTGGCTACCAACTCCACACAATCGGCATACTCGGTGGAGGCGCATACACCATAGAGCGTGATCTCTCGGCTGACGATGCTTTGCAGATCGAACTCGACCTTAGGGGTCACGTTGCCGATCAGAGTCAGCGCGCCCCCCTTGCGCGTGATGGCCAGCGCCGTGCTCACCGTGGCCGGCACCCCTACCGCTTCGAGCGTGGCATCGGCCCCCTCCGGGCCGGTGGCCGCGAACAGCTTGTCCATCAACTGCGGGTCATCGGCGCGCACAGTGATATCGGCCCCCATCTGCTCGGCCAACGCCAGACGTGCCGGGGCCAAGTCGGTGACGATGACCCGCCCCGCCCCTTTGAGGCGAATGGCCTGCAACGATACCAACCCCACCGCGCCGGCGCCCACGATGACGACCGTATCGTTCAGCTTGAGCGGTGTGCGGTTGGCCGCGTG
Source organism: Chloroflexota bacterium (assembly GCA_014360745.1). Taxonomy (GTDB): domain Bacteria; phylum Chloroflexota; class Anaerolineae; order UBA1429; family UBA1429; genus JACIWY01. The sequence goes on along the minus strand of JACIWY010000082.1, from coordinate 3,098 downwards.
CACGCCGATCGAGGCGGTTTCGATGAGTGCAGCCTGCTCAAAGGTCAAGTTATCCGGCATGTGCACGGCGATCCAATAGGGCACGACAACGTATTCGGCCATGGCTCCGTGACGGCGATAGGTGCCCTCCGACACACCGATGACCTGGCGATTGGAACACAGATTCGGCTGGCCACTGAGACAGTATGCGCAGCGCCGACAATACACCGTCGAGTCAAAACAGACGCGATCACCCGGCTGAAAGCCCTCGACCCGTTCACCCATTTTGGCCACGACGCCCGCAGCTTCGTGCCCCATGACGATAGGCGGCTGCCGGCGCCCGGTCTTGCCGGAATAGCCCTTGATATCGGAGCCGCAAATGGCGCAGGCCCTGACGCGGATGAGCAGATCATCGGGGCCCGGCTCCGGCACGGGCCACTCCTGGATTTCGAGCTTATAAGGTGCCGTGTTGACCAGCGCTTTCATATCGCCTCCTTCGGCTTGGCCGGGGTGTTTGCTACGCATTATGAAATGACATGGGGATGCTGTCAATCTCGAAAATCCGCCAACAATTCGAGCCTGCGCCACAATCGTTGGAAACCGCCGCGATTGAAATCACGGCCATCTTTGCGGCGGATTCCGATCTGCGCCTGCCTGCGCAGTCTGCCAACAGAAGATAGGCCGGGGAAACCGGTCGCCGCAGGGCGACCTGGCGAGGGTTGGTGCAGTTTCAACTGCCGATCATTGGCACACCTTTGGGTCTTTTTAAAATGCCAGACAGACTCTTACTCGCGCCCTTACAGCAATTGCCCACCGAACCGGAGGGCGAGGCTCTGCCCCGCCGTGGGTTCGCGAGCAAAAAGCCCGTGCGCCCAAAATTCTTGATGCAATGAGGCGATGAATATGCTATAATATAAACAGCTGCGATGACGCACTCTTGCCGTCGATCATGGAGGATCGGCGAGAGCACGGAGGCTATCGCGCTGTGGGCGGGCGCGGGGCAGGGGGTAAAGGGCATGGCAGACACACAACCTCCGCAGGAACCCAAGGCACCGGCAACCCAAGCGTTACTTACCTGTCCCAAGTGCGGCCGCGCCAATTCGCAAGGCACCCGCTATTGCATCATCTGCGGGGCCAGCTTGTCCGGCGTGGCGTTGGCCGCCAAGGCAGCAGAGCAGGCGAGCAGCCAGAAGAAGGGGGGCTTTTTCAGCAAACTGTTTGGCCGACGTTGATCGCCATATCGAGGTTTGGTCGTGTAGTCACGTAGAGTATAGGCAGTGGCCCTGCAGCCCGCCCACGTTCAAGCCTCGGGCGTAAGCGTTTACAAGATGCCGTATTTGCGAAAGGTGGCGACCACGCTGGCGCCCGCACGCAATTCTTCGCGCACGCGATTTTCCCCTTGCACCTTTTCCCAGGCACGGGCGATCACTTCCTCCGCAGCCACCTGAGGAACAACGACCACGCCGTCCGCATCGCCGTAAACAAGATCGCCCGGGCGCACACGAACGCCTCCTACTACCACCGCAATGCCCCTCTCCTGGGCATCGAGCCGGCCCAAAGAATCATACGGGCTCAACCCGGCACAAAAAACTGGGAACCCAAGACTGACGATCTCGGCATAATCGCGCGAAAAGCCATCGGTGACCACGCCGGCCCCTTGGCGCCCCAGAACGGCGTTGCTGAGCAACCCTCCCCAAAAAGCACACGGCTCGGCGCTATTGCACTGCGCGACGATGATCTGCCCCGGCTTGAGGGCATCTATGGTCTCCATCTCCAATTGATAGGGTTGAGCCGGGCGCTCGCTAACGCGTTCGCAATATAGCGTCACCGCCTCGCCCCAAGCGCGCATCTTATTATCCAAAGGGCGGATATTGGGGCTCAGACATTGCACCCGCAGCCCCATGGTATCCATCACATCCATCAATACCGCCGTATAACAGCGGTCGAGTTTCTCTTTGTACGCCAGATATCGCATTGAGCCTCCTCGGCAGATCTCGCCTCCTTGCTACGTCGGGCTTGCCCAAACAAGGGGCCAACCGCTCGGCTCACGATGGCCCCGCTTTGCTTATCGTCAAGATCGATCCGCATAGGATCGCGGGTAGGGGCGTTGCCATCCTTCCTTGCCAAACCCAGGGTCCTGGGAAAGGTCTTGCACATAGACGCGACGGTCATGGGTCAGATCTTGCAGTCCTTCCATCACCGCGCGAGTCAGCTCGGCATCGAGGGCCGTTAACACATCCCTATAGCTGGCGTCGCGCACCAAGTTATTCTGTTCGAGCGGATCGTTCGGCAGATCAAAAAGGGTGTTCTCGCCCGTAGCATACTTGGAAAGCCGGAACCTGCCGTCATAGATCGACCAGCCGCCGCCCAGGGCGCCGATGATCCGCTCACGGCCCGCCCCGCCCGGCAACCCCAAATGGGGCATCGGCTGTGCATCCATGAAATCCGGCACATCGAGGCCGGCGAAAGCCAACATCGTGGCGGTCACATCGGTCAGCGTCACCAGATCATCGCAGCGACGCGGCTCGGTCTGCCAGGGGAGGTACACAATCATGGGCACATGGGTGCTGGCCTCGAAAAAGTGGCCCTTGCCGATCAGGTTATGATCCCCCAAGTAATCGCCATGATCCGAGGCAAAGAGGATCACCGTATTCTCCAGCAAGCCCTGCTCGCGCAGTGCGTTCAGAATCTGCCCCACCTCATAGTCGATCTGGCGCACTTCGGCGGCATAGTGCAGACGGATTTTGATCTTTTGTTCGAGGGTGAATTCGCTATAATCGACGCCGTTCCAGGGGCGTTTGTTGCCTTCGATGTTCCTCTGGCGGATCAAAGGGGTATCGCCGGGCACTTCGGGCGCCGGGGTGGGCAGTTTGGCCGGATCGATCCCCTCCAGAAATTCGGGCGCCGGATCATAGGGGCAATGGGGGCCGGGGAAGCCCACCATCATGGCAAAGGGCCCCTCATCGCCATGCTCGCGAATGAAACGACAGGCCTCCTGGCCGACAAAATGGTCCACTTGCAGCTCCCACGGCAAGAGGTTGATGATGGCGCCCTTGTTCTCGAAATACCCCTCATGCTCCCGACCATGGTATTTGCGGTGGCCATGGCGGTGCAGGAAA
>JACIWY010000819.1 GCA_014360745.1 Chloroflexota bacterium | reverse complement strand
TGCCCGAGAGATCGCGCAAAAGCACACTATGTCGCCCGGCATCAATAGACAAAGCGGTGTGCTCCATAAGCACCCGAACCCCGCGCCCCTCGATATCTCTTACCGTCCGGTGGGCTAAATCGCGCCAATCAGCCACTTCGCCGCTAATATAAAAAGGCAACCCACAGATGGAATAATTAAGGAAACGATCGCGGAGGACGATCGTCACTTCCCAAGAAGGGCTGACCTCCTTGGCACGCAACGCCGCGCTGGTGCCGGCGTCGCTTCCGCCGATGATAAGCAAATGGGGCATGAGAAACTCCTCCGTTAGACCTTCACGCCAGACAGGAACACCGCATCCATCTGCGGGCCACGCCCGGCCTTCAAGACCGAGACTCATCAAGCGCCTCTCGCCAAGCTGCCAACAACGTCGGCAAATCGGGAAAGAGCAGATCCGGCTTGACCTCCGAGGCCTCGACGTCGGCGAGTGTCGAGATGCCAGTGGTGACCATAATCGTGCGGATCCCTGCTCGATGCCCCCCCACAATGTCGGTATCGAGACGATCGCCGAGGATAGCTGTCTCCGAGGGCTCAGCGGCCAACATGCGCAGCGCCTGTTCCAGGATGATGGGTTGCGGCTTGCCCACGACGATAGGGTCCACATCGGTAGCCGCGCTGATCGCCGCCAGCAAGCTGCCCGCACCCGGGATCAGATCGTTCTCCAGTGGATAAGTCTTATCGGGGTTGGTGCCGATAAAGGTAGCGCCATCGCGGATGGCCAGCGTGGCCGTGGCCAGTTTATGAAAGTTGATCATCTTGTCCCAACCACAGATCACATACTCGGCGTCGCGCCCGGCCATTTGAAAGCCGCGTTTTTCCAACTCCGCCACCAAAGCGGGCTCGCCCACCACGAACACCTTGGTGCCCTGAGGGGCCAAGGTGCGTAGATATTCGGCTGTGGCGATCCCGGAGGTCA
>JACIWY010000818.1 GCA_014360745.1 Chloroflexota bacterium | reverse complement strand
TCCCCGTGGTGCAAGAGGCCAAGGTGCCCATGGTCTCCATGGCTTCCAGCAGCGCCATCGTCGAGCCCGTCGCCGAACGCACGTGGATATTCAAGACGGCCCAGAACAACAGCCACACGGCTCCTTGGCAGGTGCGCTATGCCAAGGCCAAGGGCTTGCTCAAGGTCGCCAACTTTTACGTAAACAATGCCTATGGCGAGGACGGCGCCAAGGCGATCCGCGCCAGCGCACAACAAGAGGGAGTGCAGATCGTCCTAGAAGAGACCTTTGGCGCCGACGACAAGGATATGACCGCCCAGTTGACCCGCCTTAAGGCCAGCGACGCCCAAGCTCTTCTGGTCACTGCCATTCCGCCGGCGGCTGCTATCCTTACCAAGCAGTATCGGGAGATGGGCATTACCCTGCCTATTATCCATAACCACGGCATCGGCATGAAGCCGTTCATCGACCTGGCCGGCGTCGAGGCTGCCGAGGGGGTGCTTTTCCCCATGGGCAAGCTTGTTGCCGTGAATGCCTTGCCCGACAGCGACCCTCAAAAGGCCGTAATCCGGCAGTTCGTCAAAGACTATGAGGCCAGCGCGGGCACTGCGCCCAGCACTTTCGCCGGGCATGCCTGGGATGCGATCATGCTCGTGATCAAGGCGTTGGAAAAGATCCCCGCCGATGTGCCGCCCGAGCAGCTGCCCGCCCGTGTGCGCGACGAGCTGGAAAAGATTCAGGGCTTTGTCGGCATTAGTGGTGTATTCAACCTGTCCGCTCAGGATCATGTAGGCCTGAGCGCCGATGATGTGGTCATGTGCCGTATCACCAACGGCGATTGGCAATACTATCCGCCTGAGGAGTGGTAACGCAGACCATTTGCGAATAGAATCAGATAGCGGGGCGGTGGGTGCCCCGCTATCTGATTTTGACACGCCTCAGAGATATTTATCTCTTCGAGCCGTGCCCTCGCTGCGACCCTTAC
>JACIWY010000817.1 GCA_014360745.1 Chloroflexota bacterium | reverse complement strand
GGATCGCTTGGGCGAGCGGCGCATGATGCCTATCAGTTATATCGGGTTAGCCCTCTGTGCGCTGGGCTATGCCTTTATTCAGCAAACCTGGCTTCTGGTTGGGTTGCTCGTGCTGATCAAAATCTTGATGGTGCTGGGGATGGGCCTCTCGACCTATGTTAACCGCGTCGCGCCGGCCGAGGAATTGAGCCCGACGCTGACGGCGGGGGTGAGCATCAACCATATCTCTTCTGTGGCCATGCCCTTGGTGGCCGGGGTCTTGTTGCCCGTGGTGGGGTACTCCGGTATCTATTTGGGGACGGCGATCCTTATTGCTTTCTCCGTGCCCTTCGCCTTGGGTCTACGCATCGGGCCGGAGCCGGTGATTAGGCTTCAGTCTGCCCCGGCCGAATGAATGTACGCCAAAAGGGGCGCTGCTTCTTTCAGGCAGCGCCCCTACACCTCTCATGCGGGCACGCTCTGCAACACCGGGCGGAATTTATATCCGTAATGGATGATCCCCGCCGGCCCTTCTTCGCGCAATTTGCGGGTCACCATCTCTACTTCCATGCCGATGTGCACCTCATCTGGGTTCACATCGGTCAACTGCGCCGTCACCAAGGGGCCTTCCTCCAATTTGACCAGTGCCACCACGTAGGGCGCATATTCCTCAAAACCCTGTGGCGCGCTATATACCGTCGCATGGGAATAGACCAAACCCCTGCCGGAGAAGGATAGCCTTTGCTTGGCCGCTCCACCGCATTCGGGGCAGACGTCTCTGGGGGGGAACAATCGCGCTGCACAATGCGGGCAGATTTCGCCCACCAAGCTCAGGCGCTGATCTCGCGTGCGCCAGTACGATGGAAGAGTCATCTTGTGCCTCCATTTTGTATTCGACCGCGTTCTCCGAGTCGTTTTAGGCGCCGGGCGCGTAGCCGTGATTTCATAAAGCCCTTAATCCGTGTCTTGTGCATCGCTATTTAAAAGGCCC
>JACIWY010000816.1 GCA_014360745.1 Chloroflexota bacterium | reverse complement strand
AGAGTTGCTCGATCGGTATGACGCCGTCTTTTTGGGCACTGGCGCCGGTTTGCCCATGATGATGAACATTCCCGGCGAAAACTATAACGGCGTGTATTCGGCCAACGAGTTGCTCACGCGCACCAATCTGATGAAGGGGTATCTCTTTCCCTGTTGGGATACGCCAGTAAAGGTGGGCCGTGTGGTGGCCGTGGTCGGGGCGGGCAACGTGGCGATGGATGCCGCGCGATCGTCGCTGCGCCTGGGCGCCGAGGAAGTGCATATCGTCTATCGCCGTTCGCGCGAGGAGGTGCCGGCCCGGGCGGAGGAGGTGCACCATGCCGAGGAAGAGGGTATCCTCTTTGATTTTCTCACCAACCCCATCGAAATCCTGGGCAATGAGCAGGGGTGGGTAACCGGTATGCGTTGCATCCGCATGGAACTAGGCGAGCCGGATGACAGCGGGCGGCGTCGCCCCATCCCGATCGAGGGCTCCGAGTTTGAGATGGCCTGCGACACGGTGGTGATGGCCTTGGGCACCCGCCCGAACCCCTTGGTGTTCACCGACGCCAAGGCGCTGGAACGCACCCGCTGGGGCACGGTGGTGGCCAATGAGAGCAACGGCCGCACCAAGATGGAGCGCGTCTGGGCCGGCGGGGATATCGTTACCGGGGCAGCCACGGTGATCAGCGCTATGGGCGCCGGTCGCGTGGCCGCCGACGACATGCACGAATATTTAATGAACGGCGGCAACGGCTCTTGGTGGGTGGAGCCGGCTGAGGGCGGAGCCAAGGGAGAGAACTGACTATCCACCGATTACTTGCCACCTAATCACTGCCTACTGATCCGCCAGCACGCACGCTCGCCATCGGGTTTTTCTTTCAGCCCCTGTTCGGCCGAGTTTCAACCGGTCGGCGAGTGTGCGTGGGCGCTGGCGGATCGGAAATCCCCCTCATTTGTCAAATTTTTGACTCCAGTTTTTTCTTCTCGTCA
>JACIWY010000815.1 GCA_014360745.1 Chloroflexota bacterium | reverse complement strand
TTGGGGTTTCTTTGGGCTAGGGCGTGTCATCAATCAATACCCGAGTAGTTGAAAGTCACAGCCCCAGCGCCACGTAGAGGCCATGAGTAAAAGATACGCCCTCCTTGATGCCCAATGGGAGCGCATCAAAGACCTGTTGCCCGGTCAGGCAGGACAGCCCGGAGCCACGGCAAAAGACAACCGGCTGTTCATCGATGCAGTGCTCTACCGCTACCGCGCAGGCATCCCCTGGCGAGATCTGCCTGCGCGCTTTGGCGATTTTCGCGTCGTGCACACCCGCCACTCGCGCTGGAGCCAAAGCGGCGTATGGCAGCGCGTGTTTGAGACTTTGGCGCAGGACGCGGACAACGAATACGCCATGATTGACGCCACCATCGTGCGCGCCCACCAGCACAGCGCTGGTGCAAAAGGGGGGATCTCGACAAGCAAGCCCTCGGACGAGGCCGGGGCGGGCTGAGCACCAAGATCCACGCCACGGTCGATGCGCTGGGCAACCCGACAGGCTTTCACCTCACGCCAGGGCAGGCGCATGACCTCCAAGGCGCCGATGTGCTGCTCAAGGACACACCAGCGCAGACTGTCATTGCCGACAAGGCCTACGATGCTCAGGCCCGGCTGATCGAGCCTTTATTGAACAAGGGCAAGGCAGTGGTAATTCCCTCGCGGGTAACGAACAGGCAGCCACGCGAATATGACCGTGAGCTCTACAAGGCGCGCCATCTGATCGAGAACTTCTTCGCACGCTTGAAGCAATACCGCGCCATTGCCACACGCTACGACAAGACTGCTCGCAACTTTCTCGGAGCCATCCATCTGGCGGCATCCATGGTGTGGTTGGCATGAGCCCTGGCAGCCCGGCTACACACCCGGGTATTGATTGATGACACGCCCTAGTCACTTGAGGCTATGTGCCCCATGAACATGGCCCCTGCGCGTCGCCGGTTCGTGCAGATGGCGCGATGCTGAGGACAGCT
>JACIWY010000814.1 GCA_014360745.1 Chloroflexota bacterium | reverse complement strand
AGGCCGCCGATGCCTTGCGCAACAACCTGGACGCCGCCGAGTACAAGCACGTGGTGCTCGGCCTTATTTTCCTCAAGTACATCTCCGACGCCTTCGAGGAGCATTACGCCAAGCTCCAGACGGAGCCCTACGCCGACCCGGAGGACCCCGACGAGTACCGCGCCGTCAACATCTTCTGGGTGCCGCCTGAAGCCCGCTGGTCTCATCTCAAGGCCAACGCCAAACAGCCTAACATTGGCCAACTGGTGGACAACGCAATGATCGCCATAGAGCGGGACAATCCCTCGCTCAAGGGAGTGCTTCCCAAGGAATACGCCCGGCCGAACCTCGACAAGATGCGCCTGGGTCAGCTCATTGACCTGATCAGCAGCATTGGCCTTGGAGGCAGCGAGAACCGATCCAAGGACATCCTCGGACGGGTGTACGAGTATTTCCTGCAGCAGTTCGCCAGCGCCGAGGGCAAGAAGGGCGGCCAGTTCTATACACCCCGCTGTGTAGTGGAGTTACTCGTCGAAATGATCGCCCCCTACAAGGGCCGGGTCTACGACCCGTGCTGCGGCTCCGGCGGCATGTTCGTGCAGTCGGCAAAGTTCATTGAAGCCCATGCGACCGGTAACGGCAACGGCGGCCGCGCCAAGAGGCAGATCAGCATCTACGGCCAGGAATCCAACTACACCACTTGGCGGCTCTGCAAGATGAACCTGGCCATCCGCGGCATCGACGGTCAAGTCGCCCACGGCGACAGCTTCCACAACGATCAGTTCCCGGACCTCAAAGCCGATTACATCCTCGCCAATCCGCCTTTCAACGACAGCGACTGGCGGGGAGAACTCTTGCGCGAGGACAAACGCTGGAAGTTCGGCATCCCGCCCGTATCGAATGCCAACTTCGCGTGGGTGCAGCACTTCATCTACCACCTCGCGCCAAACGGCATTGCCGGGTTTGTGCTCGCCAACGGCTCCATGTCCTCCAAC
>JACIWY010000813.1 GCA_014360745.1 Chloroflexota bacterium | reverse complement strand
AGAGGATCGTTCGCACGGGCTAAGCCACGCCCAACTGGCGATCGATGGCCTTGAGCACGGTGGTACGCCGGGCATTGGCCAGCTCATACTCGCGCAGCACCCGCAGCTGCTCCTCCGATAGCTCCGGCAGCCGGCTCAAAATCTCTTTGGCGCTCAATTGATCGTAATTGTCGATGGGCAACACCGGCACCTGCACGCGCACTCCCTCTGCAGCGGGACGTTTGCCGGGTTTGCGCACCAGGCTCAACAGCGCCCCCGTCACCGGACCGGGGTTCTTGGCCGCTTCGATGCCGGCCTGGTTGGCCGCGCGCAGGGCGGAAGTCACCCCACGGGCGAGAAGCACCGCAGCGCCAATGCCCGTCAGAAGCACATCCTCTGCCACGACACGTACCGATTCTAGGTCTATCTTGGGTAGCGAGAGTTCTTCCAAAGAGGGCAGCTTGAATTCGGCCTCGACGACGCGCTTTTCCGTCGCCTTGGGCTCCTGTATGCTAAACTCGTTGCTCGTCATGTCGCACCTCCGGCCCTGCAATGCAGGACACATACTGTATCTACCCTTTTATACGCAAACCGGTCACCCCGGTTGCGCAAGCGCCCCTGCTTTTAATTATGGTAAATCGATTGGAACTGCGCGTCAACTTGCGCTTTGCGTCGTGAGTTGAGAGATACATGCAACCGCACTATACTCGCCTGTGCCAACCTTTTCTGCCCCTATGCAGGTACAATATTGCGCACTGTGGAAGGAGTAAGATGCCCAAAATCACCTTGATTGGCGCGGGGAGCCACGTCTTTGCGCGGCGCCTCATCACCGACATCCTCACCTGGCCTTCGTTGAACACCTCCACCATCGCGTTGATGGATATCGACGAGACCAAATTAGAACTCATGGCCGCCCTGGCGCGCAAAATGGTCAAACAGGCCGGCGTCGGGGCCAAGATTGAGGCGACGACCGATCTACGCCGCGCCTTGGACGGCGCGGATTA
>JACIWY010000812.1 GCA_014360745.1 Chloroflexota bacterium | reverse complement strand
CGACCTAGATATCGTCGTTCATCATTTAAAATTATAGCCACTTTATCAAGAATGACAAATGACTTTAGTCACATAAGGGTAATATAAGGCAGCTTTGACACAAGCGGGCAGAGGGATTATGATCGAGGGGTGTGGGGCGGTGGCGGAACGGCAGACGCTGCGGACTTAAAATCCGCTGGGCGTGAGCCCATGAGGGTTCGAGTCCCTCCCGCCCTACTTGTAGTGTTGTGAGCTCCACGGCCCCGTTGCCTTTTGGGCTCCCCGACCGGGCGTCACTGCTTCTCATAAGGCTGGCCATCAGCTGCCGGCGGTGTGGCGCGCCCTACTACTCCGGCCAGGACGATCATGGTGATCAAGTAGGGGGCCATGCGCATGAATTGTGAGGGGATAGGCACCCGCAGGATCTGTAGCTTGGCCTGAAACGTGTCGGTAAAGCCAAAGATGAGTGAGGCGCCGAACGCACCAAAGGGGTTCCAATTGCCAAAGATCATCGCTGCCAGGCCGATAAAGCCCTTACCCGCCGTCATCAGCTCGTCGAAACGCGGCACCGAGCCCAGCACCAAGAACACGCCCCCCAGCCCGGCTACCATGCCCCCTAGGATCACATTCAGATAGCGCAGCCGAAAGACATTGATCCCCAGTGTATCCGCCGCTCTCGGATGTTCGCCTACCGCGCGGGTGCGCAACCCCCACGGCGTATAATAAAGGGCCACATGCACAATGACCAACAGGGCAAACATCATATAGACGATGATGTTGTTCTCGAACAACACCGGGCCCAATATGGGGATCCGCGACAAGATCGGCACAGGCAGGTTGGGGAACTTGCCCGGGTTGTTCAGGTGCTGGTAGGTGGAGAGGAAGCGGGCGCTGATATAACTCGTGCCCCCGATAGCCAGAATGTTGATGGCCGTGCCGCTGATGATCTGGTTCACTCGATAGCGGATCGAGAGCACGGCCAATAACGCCCCCAATAGCGCGCAGAT
>JACIWY010000811.1 GCA_014360745.1 Chloroflexota bacterium | reverse complement strand
TGGACCGGGGTCTGCCGCAGTTCTTCGATATAGGTGGGGGCGATCTGGTCGTCGGTGAAGATGTGGGCGATCTGCTCGATGTTGGCGAACGAGGTGAGGTCTACTCGGCCGAACTTGCTCGAATCGATCAGTGCCACGACCCGGTCCGCGCTTTGGATCATCAACCGCTTGAGTTCGATCTCGGGCAGGTCTACTTCGGTAAGGCCGGCGGATACCGAGAATCCCGTGCAGGAGACGAAGGCGGTACGGGCATGGAGGTTGCGCACGATCTGCTCGCCCAGACTGCCGCCCACCGAGGTGCCATCCGGCCGCACTTTGCCGCCGATAAGGATGACCGTGTGGGAGAGGTTCTTGGCCAGGGCGAGGGCAATCTCGATGCCGTTGGTGATAATGGTCAGGTTCTTGCGCTTCTGGAGGTAGGGGACCATGGCATAGACGGTGGTGCTGGCGTCGAGCATGATCGAGTCGCCGTCCTCCACCAGTTCCGCCGCCCAGCGGGCGATGCATTCTTTGGCGCGCACGTTCGTGCGAGCGCGAGCCGCAAATGAGGGGCTGATGAAGGTGTGGTGGTCATGGACGACGGCGCCGCCGCGCACGCGCTGGATCTTGCCGGCGCTTTCCAGCGCCTTCAAGTCGTTGCGAATCGTGCCCTCCGATACGCGAAGCATCTGGGCCAACTCACTCACCGTGATGCCCGGTGTCTGGCGCAGTAGTTGTAAGATGTTTGCCTGCCGTTCGAGAGGGAGCACCGCAACCGTCCCACAAGGTTCGTGATTGCGCAAGATTGTTGAAAATTGACGGAGCGTTGTCGAAGTTTGCTATTTATAGCATAGCAGATTTTTGTTTGTTTGTCAAGAGCCTGCGCAGTATTTTGGGGACGAATATTGGCGGGTGCTCCCTCTCTTGCATCCAGATGCCGGCACTGCCGGCACCGCTCAGCCGCCGGCTTCCAGCGGATAGCGCGCCATGATGGCGCACAGCTTGTCGTAGGCC
>JACIWY010000810.1 GCA_014360745.1 Chloroflexota bacterium | reverse complement strand
GAACCCTACGCGACCAAATGGGCCAAATACGGCCCCGATGACCTGATACCCATGTTCAACCGCGAGGATATCCATGTGGTCGTGGTCGGCGGCGAGACCAACGGTTATTGGCGGATTATGGGCAACAAATACGGCAAGACGGTCTCTGTGGACGACTGGCGGTAACGGGCTCAAGCGGGCACGCATCCCCCTTTTACGCCGGTTCGAATAACCGAACACCAAGGCGCTGCGCTTTCGCTCTTGGCGCAGCGCCTTTGCTCATCGAACCGACACCCCTCCATTCGACGGTTTTCTCCCCGGCCATGTATCTCCGCCCGACGATCCTTCCTCTAACCCCCATCGGAGAAATGATTTCTGCGCAATCTCTTCATAATCTCTTAACAACTTTGCCGTACAATTCCCCAGGAGTAAATCTCAGGCCAGGCCAGCTGGGGCCGAGATCATGGAGGGAAGGATGCGGAGACAAAGAGGCCTATGGATCGCGATACTTGTCATCGTCCTGGTGGCAGCCGGAGGTGCCTATTATTGGACACAGATACGCCAACCCGCGCAGAGCTCAAGCGGCCCCTCGCTCAACACAACGACGGCGCGCCGTGGAAACTTGGTGTTGGCGGCAGCGGGCGCGGGCACCCTACAAGCCTCACAGAATGTCGAGCTCTCCTTCGGGGCATCGGGCATCTTGACCGAGCTGAACGTCGAGCTCGGCGATGAAGTACGCAAGGGCGATGTCCTCGCGCGCATCGACGATCTCGACGCGCGCAGGGCCGTGACCAGCGCAGAAGTGCAGGTGGCCAGCGCAGAGATGAACCTGGAAACGGCGCGCCAAAATCATGAGGAACTGTTGCAAGGCCCTTCAGAAGCGGACCTGTTGGAAGCCCAGGCCGCTTTACAAACCGCCGAAAAGGCTTTGGCCGATCTCGAAGCGGGGGCCAGCGAGGCCGAATTGGCCACGGCACGCGCGGCCCTGGCCACAGCGCGCGAGGCCTATAATAAATTGGT
>JACIWY010000081.1 GCA_014360745.1 Chloroflexota bacterium | reverse complement strand
GCGCGGGGCCGGAGCCGCAGCTTGCCAGGCTGGACAAAAGGCGCTCCCCAGCCTAGAATGCCGATCGGTATATGTCGTCATCTTTTATTCTCGCGCTCTCATCCACATTATCGGAGGTTATCATGGATCTGTTCGAAAAGTGCTGGGCCTTTACCCGGGCTGCCGAAGCGCGGGAGGCGGGGTATTATCCGTATTTCACGCCCTTGGAAGACACCGAGGGCACTGAGGCCATCCTCGATGGCAAACGCATGATCATGATCGGCTCCAACAATTACCTGGGGCTGACTACCCACCCCAAGGTACGCCAAGCGGCCATCGAGGCCATCAAGCGCTATGGCACAAGCTGCACCGGCTCGCGCTTTCTCAACGGCAATCTGACATTGCACAACAAGCTGGAGCAAGACCTGGCCGATTTTCTGGGCAAAGAGGCCGGCCTGATCTTTAGCACCGGCATGCTCACCAACTTGGGCACCATCTCGGCGCTGGTGGGGCGCGATGACGTGGTGATCGCCGACCGCGAGGATCACGCCAGCATCGTCGATGGTTGCCGCTTGGCCTGGGGCGAGACGAAACGTTTCCGTCATAATGACATGGAACACCTGGAGCGCACGCTGCAAAGCTGTGGCGACCGGGGCAAGCTGGTGGTCGTCGATGGGGTGTTCAGCATGGGCGGCGATATTGCCCCCGTGCCGGAGCTGGTCGAGCTCTGCCAAAAGTATGGCGCACGCCTGATGGTGGATGACGCCCATTCCCTAGGCGTCCTCGCCCAGGGGCGGGGCACGGCGGCTTATTTTGGGCTCACCGACAAGGTGGACCTGATCATGGGCACCTTTAGCAAGGCGTTCGCCTCCCTGGGTGGGGTGATCATCGGCGATTTCGCGGTCATCGACTATATCAAACACACCGCCCGTTCGCAGATTTTTAGCGCCAGCATGCCGCCCTCTAACGTGGCCGCCGTGTCTGCTGCGTTGGAGGTGCTCAAAGAGGAGCCGGAGCGGGCCGATAGGGTCATGGCCATCGGCGAGCGGATGCGCAAAGCGTATCAGGAGATGGGCTTTAGCACGCTCAACAGCCAAACGCCCATCGTGCCCATCTTTGTCGGCGATGACATGAAAACGTTCATGTTCTGGAAGGCGCTGCGCGAGGCGGGGATTTATGTGAACCCCGTTATCCCGCCAGCGGTGCCGCCCAACCAATCGATGCTGCGCACCAGTTACATGGCCACCCACACCGACGAGCAGCTCGATTTTGTGCTGGATACGTTCAAGAAGGTGGGGACGCAGCTCGGCTTGATCTAAAGGGCGGTTTTCAGATTGTGTCGAGGGCAAATGTCGGGCAACTTCCGAGTTGCCCGACATTTGCTGAGCGTATCAACACCTGCAACGACTGGGCGGTCCAGACGGGCATCAACACGGTGTTCTCTGGCAATGGCTCTCGTGTCTGCCAGCGGACGCCGGGCAGCGCTGCCACGGCAGACAGCGCGATTTCGTCCGGGCCGAGGACCTCGGCAAGCGCACCTTCGGGGATGGTCAATAAGCCGAACAGGTCGCGCAGGTGAGGTTCGCCCTCGAGGCGGGCCAGGAAGGTGACGATGGCCAGGATCTCGCATTCGGGGCGCAGATGTCGGCGATAGAGGTTCTCGCTGATGGTCAACAGTGCCGGTCGGGGAAAAGTCCGCTCGGGCAAAGAAAGGCGATGGACCTCTCGGTGCTCATAGATGAGGTAGGTCGATTGCGAGGAAAGCGGCGCAATCTCGATGTCGATCTCCTCGCGTGCTTCGCGGCGCAGGCATTCCAGGATGGCCTCGTGCGCTTCGAGCGATCCCCCGATAGCCCCGATGCCCACTAAGGTGGCGCCATCGGCCCGGCGGCGCCAATGTTTAGGCTTGGTGATCTCGAACAACCAGTTAGCCCCATCGGACAAAAGCGCCGACGCGCCGGTGACGCACCAAGGCGCGCCGGCACAGAGGTTGTCTAGCATCTCGGCCAGCTCAGGATAGCAGGCGAGCAGCTCAAAGGGTGCGCTCATCGCGCCGGGTTATTCGACATCCATCAGGCGCCGGGTAACCGAGCGGTTGCGGCGTCGATGGCAGCGTTGCCATCCAACACGCCGATTTCCAGCAGGTATTCGCGCTGTTCGCCGGGCTCCAGGAACTGGAGCGTGCCCCGCTGGCGCTCTGCGGCGCGGCCCTCTACGCGGCAATTGGCCGGCTCCAGGCCGGTGACATAAGTGCCCGCGCCCACCATCTTCCATTGGGTGAAGCGCGGCAGCTCGGCTTGGCGATACTTGAGATAGACGCCCAGCCCCCGACCGTTGTCATAGCCGCGATTGGCCAGGATCACAGTCACATAGCCTTCCGCGTCGGCTACCATGTCGTGATAAAAGACCTGCTCCGCGTATCCTTGGATGGGCGCCTCGTAACGGGCGTGGGCATCCAGCCCGGGGGCAGCCACTTCGTCTCGCGGTGTGACCTGGGTCGATCTTGAGATCAGCTCCGTGCCCTCGTCCAACAGAGGAAAGCCGAAATTCACGTGATAGAGCATCATGTGGGGCGTGGTGATGTACCCTTCGTTGGTCACGAGGTCGCGCAGGAACAGGCGCGATTCGCCCAGATGAGCCCAGATACGTCGGACGAGGGTCAGGTTCTCGCCGAACACCACCGTCTCGCGCATGTGCCCGCGCACCCACATCTCATAGTCGTCGCCGCGCCAGGCGCCGTCTGCCCAGACGTTGGTAGCCGGTGTGTGCGACAGCCGCCCGTGCAACCCCAGTTCCTCGCCGGCGTCAGAGCTGGGCGCGCCGGCGCTCGTCATACCGCAGCCGGTCACCAACCCGCCGTGAAAGGTGCGCAGCCAACCCAGCCCGCCCCGCTCAAAGTAGGCCGGATGTGCTGGCCCGGTGGACGATTCCCAGGCCAACGAGGCGCCGCGATATTTGCACGCCCCGATGTCCATGCCGCGATCCAACAGCACTTCGAACTCTAGGCCCGATCCCGTTTGAAACTGGGCCACGCGCACGCCTCTGGCGTTGCCCTCTTGCAGCTCGACGAGGCGGACATCGCCGAGCTGCGACATCCTGCCCGCCCGTTTGAGCAGCTCTTCCTTTGACCAAACCCGACCGTAAAGTTGTGCCATAGTTTCCTCCTTAACTACTACACACACCCAAGAGGTGGGCACCTGGGGCTCCATGGATCAAGCCAACAATAAATAAGGTGCCTCGATGTACCTCATGATCCCCTGCAAAAACCGCGCAGCCGGCGCGCCGTCCACCAAACGGTGGTCGAAGGTCAGGCTGAGCCACATGCGCTGACGGATCTCCACCTGTCCGTTGATGGCTACCGGCTCGGGCTTGATGCGCCCTACGCCCAAAATGGCGGTTTCGGGCAGGTTAATGATGGGCGTGAACATATCTACGCCGAACATGCCCAAATTGGTGATGGTAAAGGTGCCACCGGTCAGGTCGTCGGGCAGAGCCTTGCCCAGGCGCGCGCGCTCCACCAGCTCGCGGAAGGTGCGTGCCAACTCTTTGACACCCATCTTGTCGGCATCGCGGATGACGGGCACCAACAAGCCCCGTTCGCTATCTACGGCCATGCCCAAGTTCACGTGCTCCAGATAGCGGATGACGGCGCCGCCCCCTTCTGCCTCTTCCTCCAAACGGACGTTCATATAAGGGAATTCGCGCAAACAACGAGCGACGATGACGGCCAGGAGGTCGTTGTAGCCGATGGCAAAGCCCAATTCTTCGGCAAAGGCGGCGCGCAACTGTTCGCGCACCTTGACGAACTCGGTGACATCCACCACGCTCTGCAACGTGACCGGCGCCGTCGTATGGGCCGAGGCGGCCATGCGCTGGGCGATAATGGCTCGCACACCGGTCAAGGGCTTGACCTCGCCGGGAGCTGGGGCCACCGGGGCCGGGGCCACAGGCGGCGCTCCCGGCGCCTTGAGCGCCTCGCGCACGGCAGCAGCGCGCACCCGCTCGCCGGCGGGTGCCAAACCTTCCAGCGAGACGCCCTCGCGCGCGGCGATTTGCTGCGCCAAGGGGGTGGCTGCCGGCTGTCTCTCCAAGTAGGCCCGCACATCCTTTTCGATGATGCGGCCGCCTGGCCCCGATCCGGCCACCATAGCCAGATCGATGCCCCGTTCACGGGCCAGCTTGCGCGCTCGCGGCGAGGAAAAGATGCGTTCTCCGGCGGGGTGTATCGGCGCAGCGACTTGGGCGGCCTGCGGTTGTTGCGCGCCGCGCTCCTCGGTCGGCTCGGCCTGAGGCGCCGGCGCGGCTTTTTCAGGTGCCCCGCCCCCCACCTCGGCAAGAAGGGCGCTGATATCTTCGTCGGGCTCGGCGATGATGCCCACCACCG
Organism: Chloroflexota bacterium; assembly: GCA_014360745.1. Taxonomy (GTDB): domain Bacteria; phylum Chloroflexota; class Anaerolineae; order UBA1429; family UBA1429; genus JACIWY01. The sequence goes on along the minus strand of JACIWY010000081.1, from coordinate 6,780 downwards.
TGCCCACCGGCACCTTGATCCCCGGCTCGAGGAGGATCTTGCGCAACACTCCATTGTTTCGCGCCTCGACCTCCAACACGGCTTTGTCCGATTCAAGCTGAAAAAGCACATCGCCTCGGGCGACGGGATCGCCCTCTTTTTTGTTCCACTCGACGATGAGGCCCTCCTCCATCGTCTGGCCAAGCTTGGGTAGAATGATCTTGGTCGCCATACTTTCCTTCCCCTTTGATGACATGCCCGCAAGGGCTCTGACCATGGTTAAGAACGACGCCCGTTGAGGCCAACGGGCTAGGCACCATAGAGCACCTTGCGCACTCCAGCGATGATCGCCGTCACGCTAGGGATGGCCGCGTCCTCCAGCGTTTCGGCCATGGGCACCGGCACGTCGGCCGCTGCCACGCGCACCATCGGCGCATCGAGCCAGTCAAAGGCGCTCTCGTTGATTTGGGTGAACAATTCGCTGATAAAGCTGCCTGTGCGGTAGGCCTCGGTCACGCCGACGACGCGGCCCGTCTTGCGCACCGACTGCACCACCGTCTCCAGATCCAGCGGTTTAAGCGAACGCAGATCGACCACCTCGACCTCGATGCCCTCTTCGGCCAATTTCCCCGCGGCCTCCAGAGCGCGCAGCACCATGCGCGAATAGCTCACGATGGTCACGTCGCGCCCCTCGCGCTTGATGTCAGCCAAACCCAAGGGAATAATGTAATCCTCCTCGGGCACGGGCCCCTCTATGCCATATAGCATCTTGTGCTCGATGAACATCACCGGGTTGTCATCGCGGATGGCCGCCTTGAGCAAGCCCTTGGCGTCATAAGGGGTGGCCGGCATGACCACGTAAATCCCCGGAAAGTGCACCCATAGTGCCTCTAGACTCTGCGAGTGATGGGCGGCGATGCTGCGCCCGGCACCACCCTCGGTGCGGATCACCATGGGCACGCAGGTCTTGCCGCCGAACATGTAGCGATTCTTGGCCCCCTGGTTGGCGATCTGGTCCATGGCCAACGGGGTAAAATCTACATACATGATCTCCGCCACCGGGCGCAAGCCGGTCATGGCAGCGCCGACGGCTGCCCCGCCGATGAGCGCCTCGGAGATGGGGGTGTCTAACACTCGATCGGGGAAGGCCTCCCATAGCCCACGGGTGGCGCCATAGGCGCCACCGTAAAGGCCCACATCCTCACCCATGACGAACACTGCCGGGTCGCGCTCCATTTCCTCGCGCAGCGCCTCACTGATGGCCTGCCAATAACGTTTATTGGGCATACTCGGATCGGGTTGTATCTGGGCAGCGCGCACCCGTTCACGCAAGCGCTTCTCGGCCTCGATCTCTTGGAGCGTCGTCTTGGAGGGCGCGTACACGTCCTGTTCCAGCTCCGCTGGATCGGGATAGGGGGAATCCATGGCGAACTGGGCCGCCTTTTCCACCGCCTCCCCAGCCCGCCGTTCGATAGCGTCGCGTTCTTCAGGAGAAAGGAGGCCGGCCTCGATCAAATTTTGAGCAAAGGTCTTGAGCGGATCTCGCTCGCGCCAGGCCTGCTCTTCCTCCTTGGTGCGATATTTGCGCGGATCGGAGCGAGAATGCCCATACCAACGGTAGGTCTTGCACTCGATGAGCGTGGGCCCCTCGCCGCGGCGGGCGCGATCCAGCGCGGCGCGCACCGCCTCATAGACGGCCATGGGGTCCATCCCATCCACGGTGACGCCCGGCATGCCATAGGCCTGGGCGCGGGCCGAGATGTCGGGCAAATTGCTGACCTTCTCAAAGGGCACAGACATGCCGTAGAGGTTGTTCTCCACCACATATACGACGGGCAACTTCCAGGCCGAGGCCAGGTTCAGAGATTCGTGAAAGTTGCCGGTGTTGGAGGCCCCGTCGCCAAAGAAACAGACCACGCAGCGATCCAACTTTTGCATCTTCATCGAGAGCGCTGCGCCGGTGGCCACCGGTATATTGCCGCCGACGATACCGGTAGCGCCCAAGTTGCCCTTCTCGACGTCGGCGATATGCATCGAGCCGCCACGCCCTTTACAGTAGCCGGTGGCTTTGCCGAACAACTCGGCCATCATCTTGTTCAAGTGATCCTGTTTGGCCTCCGGGCCTTCCGCCAGGCTGTCGCCACGGGCATGACAATGGCCATGGCCGCGATGGGTGCTGGTGATCAAATCATCGTCGCGCAGGGCGGCGATGGCGCCCACGGCCACGGCTTCCTCGCCGGCATAGAGATGCGACGCACCCTTGATGATGTTCTGCCCTAAAAGATCGTAGACCTTTTCCTCAAAGAAGCGGATCTCGAACATGCGACGCAGGATGTCGAGCAAATCCTCGCGGCTCAGCCCCTCGGGGAACCCGGCGGTTCTTTCTTTGACTTGTTCGGCCATGATTCATCCTTTTATATAGCTTTGGTTGATCAACGAAACGCAACATAATCTTATGGCACGCGGCACAGGCAACGGGTTTTGACCTGCGTGTAGACAGCGGCGATACGTTCGTGCGGCGGGATGCCGGAGCCATCGTAGGCCGCCGTCGCCGTGCCCGCCGCCACCGCCCAGCGGACGATCTGGGAAGGATCGGCCGCGCGCGCCGCCTGGCCCGACAGCCAGGCCCACAAGGCACCGGCCAGCGAGGCGTCGCCAGCGGCCACGGCGCTCAGCTCGCGGATCCGCGGCGGCTCGGCCATCCACAGCGCCTTGCCATCGTCGTAGCAGGCACCGCGCGCCCCCAGGGAAAGGAGCACGCGCTGCGGGCCGAGCTGACGGATGGTCTGCAGGATTTGGGGCAACCTCGCAGCCGAAAGATCCTCGGGTGCGCAGCCGGTCAGCTCGATGGCTTCCACCTCATTGGGCTTGAGCCAGGCGGGCCGGGCCGCGCAACCGGCGCGCAACGCCTCTCCGCTGGTATCCAACACCGTGATGACGCCGGAGGCGCTCAACGTCTGGATCAAACGTGCGTAGGTGTCCACAGGAGCCCCTGGAGGCAGGCTGCCGGAAAAGATGCAGACCTGCTTGACGGCGTCGCCGGCCCTGTCTCTCGCACGGCTGAAGCGCTCCACCAAACGTGCCTCCAACGCGGCGATATCCCCTTCATCGACCGTTGGGCCGGGCTCATTCAGCTTGGTGGTGACGCCGGTTTCCGCGTCTATGACGGTGACGTTAGAGCGCGTCTCCCCTTGCACCTCGACGAAATCGCACACGTACCCCTGCTTGCGTAACCCCTCGACCAAGACGCGGCCATAGACGCCGGCGCTAAAACCGGTCAGAACACTCGGTAGGCCGAAACGCCTCAGGGCGACCGACACGTTGACGCCTTTGCCGCTCAGGTCCGTCACGCTGCGCGTCGCACGATTCAATTCGCCCACCACCAACCGTGGAAAATACATCGTGCGATCGATGGACGGATTCAATGTAACGGTGCAAATCAAGGGCTCAGTTTGAACGGTCAAGTCTTCTGCCAGAGAGGTTCTCTTTGTAAACGCTGATACGCATCAAGCACTGCTTGCCCCAGTGGTTCCTGCGGGTCGATGGCACACACGGCATGCAACACGGCCTCCGTCCCCTCCTGGGCGATGCGCCGCTGCAACTCGACAGCGATGGGATCGGAGGGCGCATCAAAGGCCAGCGCCCCGGCGATGCCCCAGGCCAAGTGGCTCGGCACGATGTCCGCCTCTTGCGCCACGCGAGCCGCGCCCACCAGCCGATCCTCCGGCGCTAGCTTGCGCAGCGGGTCGCGGGCCAAGCGCAAGATCGGGTCGGCCAGCGCGCGGTTGGCAAAGCGACGCAGGAGGTCGCGCACATGCTCGCGCAACCACCCCTCAGCGGCGCCATAACGGGCCACAATGCCGCGAATCGACTCTTGGAGGGCGCCGTCCAGAATGGGCCGCACCAGCGCATCCTCCAGGGCTTCGTAGCCCAGCGCATAGCCGCGCCGATAACCGAGATAGCCTAAAATAGCATGGCCGGCGTTGTGCAGATAAAGCTTGCGCGCTGTGAACAACTCGAAATGGTCTTCGGGCTGCATCCCCACCACTGGCGGAATCTCACCAACAAACCCGGCGCGCTCCACCGGCAGCTCTTTGTAGGGTTCGACGATGATAAGCGACGGATCTTGGGCGCGCAACTCCGGCGGCAGCTCGGGCACCATGCGCCCGATGACCGTGTTTACAAAACCGACACCGCAGGCCAAATAGTCGGCCCAGCTCGCAAACCCCGGCGGCGCATCGCTTGCCGCCAGTTCTTGGAGCACCATCTCGCGGAAAATGGCTGCGGCGTTGTGCAAATTTTCGCAGACGATGATGTTCAGCGGGATGTTCAATCCGCGCCCGACCCGCCTGGCGATACCTGCAGCCACCAACGGCGCGATATGCGACAACGCTCGGGCGCCCACCGCCGTGGCGGCCAAGGCGGCTTGGGCCAGAGCCTCGGCCACCTGATCGCGTTGGTGGCTGAGCAGGCCGGTCACCGGGCCGACGAGCACCTCTTGGGTGCTCTCGTTGTCCACCAGCCGGATGATATATTCCCCGCGAGAGCGCAGCGCGTCGATCAATGGCTCGTCGATATCGACAAAAGTGACGAAATAGCCGGATTCAGAAAAGAGCTGGCCTAAAAAGCCCCGCCCCACGTTGCCCGCGCCCAGAATGACGGCTCGTTTGTCCATCAATGCATCTCTTGCCCGCCGGTGACGTTGATCGCCTGTCCGGTCATATAAGAGGATTGGTCGGAGGCTAAAAAGACCATCACATTGGCCACGTCCTCATAGGTGCAGCCTCGCCCCATAGGCACCTGGGCGATATAGCGAGCGCGCACTTCCTCCTCGGTGATCCCCCAGCGCTTGGCGTACTGGCTGTAAAGGCTGCCCACCCATAACGGGGAATCGAGCAGGTTGCCGGGGCAGATGGCGTTGACGCGGATGCCATGCTCGGCCAGCTCCAGGGCCAGGCTCTGAGTGAGGCCGATGCCGCCGAACTTGCTGCTGGCATAGGCCGAATTTTTGTAGCTGCCCCTCTTGCCCGACTTGCTATTGATCTGGATGATGACGCCCGACTTTTGCGGGATCATGACCCGCGCCGCCGCACGGGCGACATGAAAATAGCCCACCAGGTTGACCTCGATCACTTGGCGCCAGCGCGCCGGGTCGATCTCGGTAATGGCACCGGAGAAAAGGATGCCGGCGTTAGAGATGACGATATCCAAGCGGCCGAAGGCTTCCACGGTTCGATCCACCATGGCCTCTACCTGGGCCAAATCGGTGACATCGGCATGGAGGGCCAGGGCGCGCACACCGTGCTTTTCCGCGATAGCCTTTGCCGTGGTCTGGGCGGCTTCATCGTTGATGTCGGCCACCACGACGTGCGCCCCTTCTTGGGCCAGGCGCTCGGCCAGTGCTTGGCCCAAGCCTTGGGCAGCGCCGGTGACGATGGCGATTTTGTCGACGAGTTTGCGACAGTCGCTCACGCAGTACCTCCTCGTAGCATAGCAGCCAAAAATTCTGCTTCCGCCTCGTTGGTCCATGACTCGTTCGGCCCCAGCTTGGCGTAGACATTGGGCAGCCGCTCTTTCAGCTCAGGCAGGGTTGTGAGCGGGAAATCGAGCACCTGTGGATAGATGACCACCTTGCCCGGGAAAGCCTGGTGCACCACGCCCTCCAATCCCTTTTTGGCATCGCGCAGCCCGGAGATGGCGGCCACCGAGAGGTTGGGGTCCAACTCTCCCGCCTCGGCCTGAGCAAGCATGTTGCGCAGGTCACGGATGGCCGAGCCGCTGGTGCCGGTGAAGCGAATGCCCTTCTTGGTCACGACGTTGAGGTCGATGGGCGCTTTGGTGCCGGTGGGTAGCCCGGCAAAGATGTTCATCACCCCCTTCTCGGCCAGCATCTCCACCGCGCCGGCCACGACCCCCGCGCTGGGGGCCAGCACGACGATGTCGTCATAGCCGTGACCACCGCTGGCCTCGACGAGGCCGCGGTTGAACTCGGCCGGCGCCCGGCCATCGGGGGTGCGCAAGATGACCCGCGTCATGCCGCGCCGGGCCTCGATCAAGCGGGCGAACTTGGTCTCGATAACCGCCAGGCGCTCCGGCACCAGGTCGGTGGCCATGATGAGCCGTGGCCCATCCGGGCGTTGCAGCGCACGTTGTACATGCATCTGACCCATGGGCCCGGCAGCGCCCAGGAAGGCTGCGTTCCCCCCGGCGAGCAGCTCGGTGCGAATAGGCACATAGGCCTGGGAGAGATCTTGGCTCTCGGTGCCGGTGAGGCTGATGTGGTCGTAATGCAACCGCCCCACATCCACCTGCGCCTTGCGCGTAAAGCCCTGGCCGCCGACAAGGTTGAACACGCAGCCCTTGAGCGCCAGCGGTTCGACCCGCTCATAGAGGTCGGCGTCCGCGCCCAATAGCACGATATCGTCAAAGCCCTGCCGGTTGTCCAAGATGCGCGGCACTTTAGAAAGTGTCGCGCACCTGAGCAGCTCAAAACCGTCCTGCTGCGCGCGCCGCGCGAGCTCCTCCAGTAGCTTGCCGGCGACGCCGACGGCCACCACACGGGCCGGAGGCCGATCGCCGGCATAGGGCATGCCCATTTCATAGCTTTCCAGAGCCGCCGGGCCGGCCACGATCAACACGGATCCGCCCGGCTTCCAGCCGGTGCGGTAGGTCACATCGTAAGAGGCCACCACACAGGCCCAGGGCTCGGTGAGTGCCGCCTGAGCGTAGCCGGTGTCGGCTTGCACGGGGATCAGATAGACCCCCTCATCCCCTTCAAGGATCTCGCGGCCGACGAGATTG
>JACIWY010000809.1 GCA_014360745.1 Chloroflexota bacterium | reverse complement strand
GAGTTTTTCCTGTTCGACAATGTGTGTTATGGCGGTGGGCCAAACACACAGTTCTATAGCGTAGATAGCCGCGAGGCGTGGTGGAATAGCGGCCGCGCGGACGGCCAGAATTTGGGCGACCAGATCCCGCCCAAGCGCGGTTATTTCCCGGTGCCCCCCACAGATACCATGATGGATGTGCGCAGCAAAATCGTGCTGGCGCTTAAAGAGGTCGGCGTGCCGGTGGAGGTTCATCACCATGAAGTGGCCACCGCCGGCCAGACGGAAATCGACCTGCGCTACGACACGCTGACGCGCATGGGCGATATCGTGTTGACCTACAAGTATATCGTCAAGAACGTGGCGCGGCAGAACGGTCTATCGGCGACCTTTATGCCCAAGCCCTTGTTCCAGGACAATGGCTCCGGGATGCACGTGCACCAGAGCATCTGGAAAGGCGCCCAAAATGTGTTCTATGATGCGGGAGGATATGCCCAGATCTCGGACACGGCCAAGTATTACATCGGCGGCCTGTTAAAGCATGCGCCGGCATTGTTGGCCCTCACCTCACCAACGACCAACTCCTACCGGCGGTTGGTGCCCGGTTACGAGGCGCCGGTGAACTTGGCCTACTCGCAGCGCAACCGGTCGGCCGCTTGTCGTATTCCGGTCTATTCCAAGAGCGAGAAGGCCAAGCGTATCGAATTTCGCCCGCCCGACCCAAGCTGCAACCCGTATCTGGCCTTTGCCGCGCTTTTGATGGCCGGCCTAGACGGGATCGAGAACCGCATCGATCCAGGCGATCCGCTGGACAAGGACCTGTACGATCTGCCGCCCGAGGAGGCGGTGATGATCAAGCAGGTGCCGGGCTCTTTGGGCGAGGTGTTGGCGGAGCTGGAGGCGGATCACGAATTCTTGCTCAAGGGCGATGTCTTTACCCCGGACTTGCTCTAGGCCTATATCACGTATAAGCGATATAACGAGTACGATGAAGTGCGCCTGCGTCCGCATACACACGAAT
>JACIWY010000808.1 GCA_014360745.1 Chloroflexota bacterium | reverse complement strand
TTCATCATCGGGCATCACCTGCCAGTAGCCCAACTCGTTACGAAAGGCGCTTACCTGCTCATCCGATAGGCGGATGTATTTGGCCTCGGCCGTGGCAGCTACCGTGCCATCGGCCAGGATGATCTGTCCGCGCCCTTCCATGGTACGGCTGCGCAGCCGCACCATCTCTCCGATCACCGTCAGCGGTTGCCCCAAAGGGATGGGCTGACGAAAGCGAACGTTCAGCTCCACCGTCATGGCCCAAATATCGTCTCGCACCAAGGTGCGGCCGATAGTCTCATCCAATAGAGCGCAGGTAATGCCCCCATGGAGCACCCCGGGATATCCTTGATGTTCCTCCCCGGGCACAAAACGAGCCGAGACGCGATTCTCCTCATCCTCATAAAAAGTGAGCTTAAGGCCGATGGGGTTTTGAACGCCGCAGAGAAAACAATGCCGCGAGTTCGGTTGCTTTTTCATCTCTTGTCCCTCAGATCGGTATCGTAGATGTCATACTTGGCGGCCAGCGCCTTGTCAAATCCAAGCAACGCCTTGTCTAGCCCTTTCCGCATCTCTGCCATTCCATGTATAATAGGCGAGCATTGCAGTTGATCGGCGTCGCGGGCCGTACGCCATTTTGTCAGGAGGACATCATGCAACCGAACCCGGTCATCATTCGCATCGGCAACTTTGCCATTTATTGGTATGGCGTGCTGATCGTTACCGGCGCCATGTTGGCCGCCCATTTGGCCAGCAGGCTTTCGCGGCGCAACGGCCATGACCCCGAGATGGCCTGGAATCTGCTGCTGGTCGTGTTGGTCACCGGTATCATTGGCGCCCGGCTTTATCATATCATCTCGGCTTGGGATTATTATCGCGCCCATCCTGGCCAGATGTTTGGACTACAAATGAGCGGCTATGGCATCTTTGGCGCCGTCTTTGGCGGGCTGCTAGGAGTCTGGCTTTTCACCCGGCATTACCGGCTACGCTTTTGGGAGTGGGCCGACTACTGCTCTCCGGGCTTGATTTTGGC
>JACIWY010000807.1 GCA_014360745.1 Chloroflexota bacterium | reverse complement strand
CGGAGATGGAGAAACCCACCGCTGAAGAGCTCGTTTCCGCAATGCAAGAGCCAATTCCCGAAAATCTTGACGATTTCAAGAAAAACGCCCTTGCTCGCTGGATTGATAGGGAATTAGGGGTTGAGATCGACGAGGAAGGAATGAGGCGTCGCCCTCCTCGCACCCTGAAGGAGCTTGCGAAAAAACTCTCGGAGGAGACGGGCATATCAAGGAAAGATTGTGAAGAAAAACTGAAGGAGGTCCTGTTGCAGGGAAGCAGATTGAGGAAGGAGGATGGGGAAGTTGCTTTCGCCTTCAAGCTCCACCAGTTTATGAGCCAGGGCACTCCCGTATTCGCTTCATTTGAACCCGCTGATAAAAGGATATTCTCCTCCGATGGACAGTTTGTCAAAAATGGGAAGGTTCTCGCTCCTCTCCGTTTCTGTAGGGAATGCGGTCAGGAATATTATCAAGTGATAAGGGAAGGGAACCAATTCTCTCCCTTTTTATTTGAGGAGGATGCGGAGGGAAGGGAAGCAGGTTATCTTGTTCTTGATAGCGATGAGGTAAACTGGGACGAGAGCAAGATTCCCGAGGAATGGCTTGATGCGAATGGCAAATTGCGAGGTAGCTGGAGGGAGGCTTTGCCTCAACCGGTTTGGGTTTTCCCCGATGGTAAGTTCAGCCTTGAGGAAGAGGAGGGTGCGGTTAAGATGTGGTGGCAGAGCCGACCCTTTAGGATTTGCCTCTATTGTGGAGTATTCTATGAAAAGAAGGAGAAGGAATTCACCAAGTTAGCCTTTCTCTCCAGCGAAGGGCGTTCAAGCGCCACTACCATATCCGCAATATCCCTCCTCACAAATGCCAAAAGTCTTGGTTCCGTCACCGATAAGCTACTCACATTCACCGATAATCGCCAGGATGCTTCCCTTCAGGCGGGGCATTTCAACGATTTCATCCAGCTATCAATCCTCCGTTCCGCCCTTGTCTCTGCTCTTAAGGAAAAGGAAGAGCTTCGTTTTTACAATATCGCTGAG
>JACIWY010000806.1 GCA_014360745.1 Chloroflexota bacterium | reverse complement strand
TAATAATAACTTGGCTTTTGCCGCCATACGGCTCGCCTCATCTACACGTAATCGCTTAAAGCATGACCGTGCCGGGATAAAAGCAGCGTGGGTCGTGGGGCCAGACAGGGAGCTCTCATCCATCATTACTGCCGAGTATATATTTTCTCTTCCTACATGACGTAAGGCCGCGTCAAAGGCAACGTTAAGAAAGCGTAAGTTCGCACTCAAAAACCCCTGTTGGAATATATGCTATGGAATAGAGGATGATCCGTCAAACCCCTGATCAGATTGTGCTCGCCTCCGGCTCTCCGCGACGCCGCAGATTGCTGGCCGCGCTGGGCCTCTCTTTTACGGTCGCTTCTGCAGACATTGACGAAGCCACCATGCCCGGCGAGGCACCAGCGAGCCTGGTTACACGATTGAGTGCAGCCAAAGCGAGGGCCGTCCTCGCGGCATATCCCCACGCTTTGATCATCGCCGCCGATACCTGCGTTGTACTCGATGGAGAGATTTTGGGCAAGCCCGCCAACCCTTTAGAAGCCTTTGAGATGTTGGCCCGCCTGCGCGATCGGCGCCACGAGGTCTACACCGGCCTGGCGCTTTTGGACGCTCCAAGTGGACGATTACACAAGGACGTCGTGCGCACGGCGGTGTATATGCGCGCCTATTCCGAGCAAGAAATCGCACGCTATGTGCGCACCGGCGACCCGTTGGACAAGGCCGGCGCCTACGCCATCCAACATGCGGGTTTTGACCCTGTCGCGCGCATTGAAGGCTGCTACACCAACGTCGTCGGCCTGCCGCTATGTCGGCTGTATGTAGCCCTCCGCGCTTGGGGAGTGTCGGTGCCGGAGGCTCCACCTGCCTCATGCCTCGACACGAGCGGCATATGTGCCTGGCCCCGAGAAAAGGTCGCCCCTTATGCTTGAAAAGAACGGAAAGGGCTCAAACGGGAGATCCCACCTCTATCTCCGAGTTTGTTTGCGCACGATTTGGCCTGCCGATTCATTTGATCGAACGGCATAGACACATTATCATACGCTGAGAT
>JACIWY010000805.1 GCA_014360745.1 Chloroflexota bacterium | reverse complement strand
AGAGCGCCCTTTTGCACAATCGCACTACTGCGCCCATATTATGACTCACAAACAACACCGTCCGCCCCTCTCTCGCCACCTCCCCCATCTTCCCCAAACATTTTTTCTGAAACTCGGCGTCTCCCACCGCCAACACCTCGTCCACCAGCAGGATCTCCGGCTCCAGATGCGCGGCCACGGCAAAGGCCAAGCGTACGCTCATCCCGCTGGAGTAGCGTTTGACCGGTGTGTCTAGGAAGGGCTCGACTTCGGCAAAGGCCACGATCTCGTCGAACTTGCGCTCCACCTCGGCCTTTTTCATGCCCAGGATGGTGCCGTTCAAATAAATATTCTCGCGGCCGGTCAGTTCGGGGTGAAAACCGGTGCCCACCTCCAACAGCGAACCTACCCGACCGTGGATCTCGGCCCAGCCCGCGGTGGGCTCGGTGATGCGCGACAGCACCTTGAGCAGCGTCGACTTGCCGGCCCCGTTGCGCCCGATCACTCCCACCACCTCCCCTTTGCGCACCTCAAAGGAGATATCCTTCAGGGCCCAGATCGTTTCCTCGGGCGGGGGCGGTTGCCCAAGGCGGCGTAGCCGCCGTAAGGGCGCGCCGAGGGTGTGCATTACCTGTTCGCTCAAGCGGTTAAAGGTCTGTTGCCTGGCGCCGATGCGGTAACGCTTGCTCAATTGCTCGACGCGGATGGCGAGATCCGTCATGTTGGCTCTCCGGGAAGCAGTGCATGCAACTCGCCCGGCAATACCTTTTCGGCGGCTTGCTGGCAATGAAAAGCGGCTGGGCCAACAACAAAACGACCATGCCGCGCCAGAATGCGCGCCGAAAGCAGATCAGCACCGGCTTTGGCCAACCACGCCTTGACCTCGTCAGGCGGCGATGTCACAAAGCAACCTATCCTTGTCCAACCTCTCTCCTTATACCACATCTGCGAATGCCCGCTCCATCCGCTGAAAGTAGAGCGCGCCGGAGAATAGCAAGACCGCCGCCGCCCCCACCGAGGCGGCAACCATGGCGCCCGGCGCCGGCCCCGCG
>JACIWY010000804.1 GCA_014360745.1 Chloroflexota bacterium | reverse complement strand
TGTGGGGGTTGCTGTGGCCGTGCTAGTCGGGGTGGGCGTGGGTGTAGCAAACAGATTCTGGATACTGCCACATCCCGTAACAGACAAGAGCAATAATCCAAGCAAGGTTACAAACAATCCATAACGCAAGTTTATCCGAGACATTTTGGGCTCCTTTTCGGGCTATCGGCCGCCCAACGGCACCGCCCTGAGCCGCCAGCGCAGGGCCGGAAGCCCAACCGCAGAGAGGGCTTGCGAGCCCAAGCTGGGCGGCTCCAACCGCTGGTTATGCGGCCGCGAGCGTCAGCGAGCCAGGCCTAACGGCGGGAATCACGCGCGGCGCGAATGCGACGTCGCGTGCATTCCATTGTTGTGCCCCGCAGCCAAGGCTATCGACACCTGACGAACGATATGTCGGGTATCCTGCCAGCCTATCCAATACCCAGCTTCCAGAAAACACCAGAATATCCCCGTCGTAAACACGCCAGCCATTACATGCCCGAAGACCGGCTCGGTGCAGATGGCAGCCCACGCCATCAAGATCACCAACCAAAACAAGCTGATCATTGCCCGTGCGCACGGTTCAATTGAAATCGTAGCTTCAAGTACCACTCCCTCCGAAGATGATCGAAACTGCCCGCGCAAAAAAGGAATTAGCGGGCGTCCTCGCCGCCCGTAGTGGCGAGTACTGTTGACAATCACGCCACCGTCTTTGCTTAAACGGACACAGATACCATTGGCGTCGCAAAGGCTCTTGACGGCTTTCAGTGAGTCCTCTGGCGACAACGCAGAAGGAATCAGAATTCGCCGTTTCCTCATATAGTAACACCAGATCGCCGTTAAATGGCCGATAACGCTTCCGCCGGGGGTCAAGTCCCAGAGTTCCTGTAAAAATGACGGCGCGAGCTCGCTTGCCCCAGGGCGCGGGATCACCTTGGTACGTCGGCGCTCTTCCATGAAGCTCCGCTCCAATAGATTGGTCGTACGAATACGTTTGTGGTGAATGGTTGGATTCCTTGTTGCCCAAGGCCATGTGCAGCAGCACCTTCCGCCCGT
>JACIWY010000803.1 GCA_014360745.1 Chloroflexota bacterium | reverse complement strand
ATGGTCACCGTAATCCGTTTGGGATAGCGCTCGATCTCGATACGTGCTACACCGGCCCGCCCCAGATGTTCGCGCACCAAGTCGCGAATCTGGATATCCTCCTGCAATAACTTGGCGTATTCGGGACCTTCGGCAAACCATTTAGATTCCCAATCCTTGATGTACCCCAACCGAAACCCGATCGGGTGTATTTTTCGACCCACTACCTCCTCCTCTCTTCTACCTCATGACCCAACACTATTTGTCATCCATTTGCTAGAGCGCTATTGCCTGGTCAGGGCGTACGCATCGCAAAGATGGATCTATATCTTTTTTCCCAAGGCTACTCTTTTTTGCCGAGATAGATCTCACTAGTATCGCCCACATTAAGTTGATAACAGTAACCTCGCACGCTGGCGTCACAACCGATAACCGAGCCTTCAAGCACAACATCTTCGAGCGTCACACCACGATCCAGGATGCTGTCGCGGACGACGGCGCCCCTGATCACACATCCTTCACCTACGGACACATAGGGCCCCACAACAGCCCGTTCGACTCGCGCCGTCGGGGCAATATACACCGGCGGCACGATCGCCGCCTCGACAACATATCCCTGGCCATCATTGCCGTATCCATGATCGAGCAGATAGCGATTGGTCTGTAACAGCGTTTCAGGCTTGCCACAATCCTCCCACATGGTCACCATCTCGGGCCGCAGTCGAGCCCCTTCGTCGATCATGATTTGTAAGGCATCGGCCAAATAATATTCCCCCTTGGTCATCTGGCGGCGCTCTAATAACGATTGCACCGCCCTCATCAGCCAATCGCCATCGCGCAGGTAATAAGCTCCGATGACCGCCAGATCGTTTTCCATCGTGTCGGGCTTTTCGATCAACCTTTTGATGTACCCGTCTCGGCCCAACTCAACGACGCCAAAGCGACGCGGATCCTCGACCCTCTTGACAAAAAGCACCCCGTCATCGTCCCCTTGTCCAAGCTGGGTCAAGTCGGCCTCAAAGAGGGTGTCGATGAATAAAATGAGCACCGGCCCATGA
>JACIWY010000802.1 GCA_014360745.1 Chloroflexota bacterium | reverse complement strand
ACAGGTCGAACGCTTGCCTATCTCGCCTTCATGGCCTCCCTCTCAATGGACGGAGAACACGCTCTTGTGGGATTATTACCGTTTCTATCTGACAGATAACCTGCCGGTAGGCCATTACACCCTTGTCCTTCAGGTAGCAGATAGGCAAGGGCACACAGGGGAAAAGAAGCGCTTGGCTCAACTCACCATACAAGCGGAACCGGTCCTATTGGCCGACGATCCGCAAGCTCGCGATGTTGACGCCGTCTTTGGGGAACAGCTCCGTCTCGTCGAGTACAAACTCGAACACCGCCAGGAGAGCTTGGGCGTCTCCCTCTATTGGCGCGCCGAACAGCGCATGGACACGGACTATAAGGTCTTTGTCCATATCTATGATCCTGCCAACGGGGCGCCCGTCGCCCAGGACGATGCCATGCCTCGGCGTTGGGCTTACCCGACCCGTTTCTGGTGGCCAGGAGAGCTCGTCGTTGATCGCTTTGATATTTCGCTGCGCGAGGCTCCTCCAGGCCACTACGGCGTCGCCGTGGGGGTCTACGATCCTGCGGATGGCCGCCGGCTGGACGTTGTCCGGCCCAATGGCAGCGTTAGCGCCGACGGGCGTTTGTTGCTCGACGAGACGGTCGTTATCGCGGAATAGAGCTGTCAGTAGCTACAGACGGATCCCAAAGCTCATCCTTTATATTTCGAAGGTCGGAAGCAAGCCGGTTGAGTTCATGGTCGCCCGTCACGACCCCGGCCAACCAACGTGGCACACGCCCTCGAACATGCACACCTTGCGGCTCGTATTGCTCTGTCTCGACAATCCCTTGCTCGCGCCATAGCGCAAGCACGTCCCCAGCGCGGTAAGGTAGTAACAAATCCAATTCCACCATCTGATCGAACAACACCTGCTGGACGGCCTTCAAAAGCTCGTCAATCCCCACCCCTTGATCCGCCGAGATAGGCACGACCTGATCGTACCGATCCAGCAGATCCACGATAAGGCTACGAAGCGTGGTCCCCTCGGGCACATTCAAACGCTCCTCCGCGACCAGATC
>JACIWY010000801.1 GCA_014360745.1 Chloroflexota bacterium | reverse complement strand
CCCCGCTTGACCGGCTGGCGAAGGGCGCCTGCACCCCGTTCTATATCCGGCTGCCTGCTTCTCGAAGGCTCCTTTATCATTTGGGCAGTTCCAGAGAATATGCGTTTGCCCTATCGTCTGATAGATTACAATACATTATTATGTGTCCAAACATACGAGCATTTTAGCAAAATAACCCCAAAATCCTAGACAAGCATCTCCTCCACGAGCCGGCGATACTCCTCCTTGGGCCGCGCGCGGATCGGTTGTTCCACCAAGCCCTTTTCGCGGATGGCCAGCACCAGTTCCTCGTAGGCCGGCACCGACTCGTCCTGATAAAAGATGCCCACCGGGATGCGCTCTCCGCCGGGGAACTCCCAGGCTTTGGCCAGCGCCGCAGCGCGATCGCCGGTATTATGGCCCTCTTCCTGAAGATTGTACACATGCTCTCGATAGTAGTCGTTGTCCATGCGCCGGTTAAAGGTCACACAGACTTGCATGATCTCCAACAGGGCGTAACCGCGATGGTTCAGCGCTTCTTTGAGCAATTCGGCCATATGGCGCAGATCGTAAGAGGCAGCGCGGGCCACAAAGGTGGCCCCTAGCGAGAGGGCCAGGGCCACGGCGTTCAGCGGCCTTTCGATCACCCCCTCCGGCGCCGGCGAGGTGGGCGTCTCGACGCCCTGCGCCGTCGTCGGCGAGAACTGCCCTTTGGTGAGCGCATAGACCTGGTTGTTGTGCACCATATCCACCAGGCCGATATTGCGCCGCACGCTGTGGATAAGATGGTTCCCTCCCTCGCCATAGCCATCGCCATCCCCATGGCCAACGATGACTTTCATCTTGGGGTTGGCCAGCTTAAAGCCGGTGGCCACCGGCAATGGCCGGCCGTGAAGCCCGTGGAAGCCGGTGATCCTCATGTAATCGTTGGTCTTGCCCGATTGACCAATGCCGGTGACCAGGATCACCTGATGCGGTTCCAGGCCCAACTCGGTCAGGGCTCGCTTGAGCGCGTTCAGGATGGCAAAGTTGCCACAACCGGGGCACCACGTGGGACGA
>JACIWY010000800.1 GCA_014360745.1 Chloroflexota bacterium | reverse complement strand
CATCATGTTGCGCAGCGTGTCCGAATATGCGAGATCAAGCGGTTAAAATTACGGCAATCCCCGATTGCCAATCGGGGATTGCCACTCTTTGCCAAACCGACCTGCGTCGGCTAAGCGGTTATTGAGGGATGCAGAACTCGCATGGAACGCCGGTCTGACAGAGGCCGCAGCCGCTGATGGTCAGCCCCCAGACCTCGCGCAAGGTCTTGAGCTCGTCGGCCATATAGGCTTGGCATTTGAGCTTGTCGTGCCCCTGTTCGCTGATAGCTCCAGCCGGACAGCGCTCAAGACACATGCCACAGGTGCCCTTGGCTACTAACAAACAATAGTCATAAGGGCCCGCGTAGGGACGCGGCGTCGGCTCCAGCGGCAGATTGGTGACCACGCTGCCGCAACGGTGGGCGATGCCTCTGGCGGTGATGAGCCCATCGTTAATGCTAAAGGTGCCCAAGCCGGCGACGTATTGCGCGTGGCGCTCCGACCAGACGGAGAAGGGCGGCCGGGCGGCATGGCCGGGCTGGGCCTCGTTAAAGGTCTTGAAAGTGGCACTGTTCGAGGGCGCGATGGCCAAATAGCCGGCGCCGCGCAATAGCTCGACGATATGAGTGCGCACGGCCTTGTTAAAGCCTTCTCCACAGTTGCGCGTGTGCGCCCAACGTTCGGAAGGGGTCCGCGTCTGCGCGCGATTGCTGAGGCGCGTTTGCTCGGCGATGGGTAACACGTAACAGATCACACTTAATCGTTCCAATGAGGTGTATCTTGCGTCGGGCTGTTCATCGATTGCTTCGGCGATCCACTCTCTAGGCGTCCGGTGACTGGGGCCGATGATGGTTTTGAACTCGGTGAACAACGGGTCATCGCCGTCGGCAAAGCCCACCAGTGGCGCGGCATAAAAGTGGCTGCCATCCAGATGTTTAAGGCTGTTCTCGGGGCTTGTAGCTACAAAGGCCTCGATCTGCCAGCGTAGATGTTCCTCCGCTTGGTCGCCGAATGGGGTGGTCATTCTTGTTCCTTTCCTGTTAAGATGTGCTTTTCTCGGGTA
>JACIWY010000080.1 GCA_014360745.1 Chloroflexota bacterium | reverse complement strand
TTTTACCATTTTACCGGGGCACGGCGTGGTCATCGTGGAAAAGTGGGCCCCTGGCCAAGCCCCCTTCCAGCTCATTTGGGAGGCTATGGATTCGGGCCACTTGGAGATCAGCAAGCGCATCCCCCAAGGGCCGCTGCATTACGCCCCTGACACAGATGGGCGTCTACATCTCCAAGAAGATTAGCCCCTTTACACGCCGAAGCGGGCGGCGATCGGCATGCGCCGCCCGACCCCGAAAGCTTTGGTGGTCACGCGCAGCCCTGGCGCAGCCTGTTTGCGTTTGTATTCGTTGCGGTCCACCGTTCGCGCCACCCAGCGCACCGTCTCCGTGTCAAAACCCAAAGCCGTGATTTGCTGCACCGACCACATCTCTTCTACATAGTAATGCAAAATCGGATCCAATATTTCATAGGGCGGCAAGGTATCCTGATCGGTCTGGTTCGGGCGCAGCTCTGCCGAGGGTGGCTTTTCAATGCTGTTTTGAGGAATAAGAGGCCCTTGCCGATTGATGTACCGCGCCAGCTCATAGACCATCGTCTTGGGCACATCCGAGATTACCGCCAGGCCGCCGCTCATATCGCCATACAGTGTGCAATATCCCACCGAGAGCTCGCTCTTGTTGCCGGTAGAGAGCACCAGATAACCGAATTTGTTAGACAGCGCCATGAGCAAATTGCCGCGAATGCGCGCCTGGATGTTCTCCTCCGCCACGTCGGGCGCTGTGCCGACAAAATGAGGCGCCAGAGTCGCCAGATAACTCGAAAATATCTCACTGATCGGAATGACGCGATATTCGATGCCCAAATTCTCGGCCAACTGCCGGGCGTCGTCCTTGCTCCCCGGCGACGAATAGGGCGATGGCATCGAGACGCCCAGCACGTTTTCGGGCCCCAATGCCTTGGCTGCCAGATAACAAGTCACCGAAGAGTCGATCCCCCCTGACAAACCGATGATAGCCCGCGAGAAGCCACATTTGCGCATATAGTCGCGCAGGCCAAGCACCAGCGCGTCGTGGACGGAAGCGATCTCCTCTTGGGGCACGTAGCGCTCATCGCTTCCTTCGTTACGCAAGTCGATCACCTGCACATGCTCCTCAAAGGAAGGGAACACGGCCAACGGCCTTCCTCGCCCATCGACGCATACGCTGCGCCCGTCAAAGATTAGCTCGTCGTTGCCTCCCACTTGGTTCACATACAGGAAGGGGACGCCATGCCTTTGAACGTGCCGACTGATCAGCCCAAAGCGCACCCGCTCCTTGCCTACGCTAAAGGGCGAGGCCGAGATATTGATGAACAAGGTGGCTCCCCGTTCGGCCAGGGCTCGCACCGGGTCACAATCATACGGACTCGGCCCATCCCATAGCTCCGAATCGGCCCAGGCATCCTCACAGATATGAATGCCCAGCCGTTCTCCTCCAAACTCGACCACCTGGAATTCCCGAGCAGGCTCGAAATAACGTGCCTCATCGAACACGTCATAAGTGGGCAACAGCGCTTTGTACCTTTGGGCTATGATGGCGCCGCCCTGCACCAAGACCGCCGTATTGCGCAATCTTGGCTGGTGCTGCTCATCGGGCATCGGCACACCCACGAGGATGCCCATATCGGGCCAGCGCCGCGAGAGCTCTTGTACTTGCCGCAATCCCTCTTGCACCTGGGCAATGAACCAATGCCGCTCAAGCAAATCCTTGGGTGGGTAGCCCACGAGATACAATTCCGGAAAAACGGCCAGATCCGCGCCATCCGCGGCTATCTGCACGAGCGCCTGTTCCATCTTGGCCACATTGCCCCGAATGTCGCCCACGGTGGGGTTTAGTTGTGCCACGCCTATCCTCACGACATTCACCTCCGTTTACAATCGTAGGGGCTCGCTCCCGCTCTCCTCGCGCGCAACCATCGGCCAGCCCATGATCCAGGCTATCGTCTGAAAACCGAGCAAAAAGAGCACGGCGAAGAGTTCGTAAAATACCCGTATCTCGCCCCAGGAGCCCATCACCAAGTAGAGCAGCAAGAAGGGTGGCACAAGCCACAAAGCCTGCCTCAGAAAGAGCGGTTTTTCTTGCCAACGGTGCCCTATCAACAGCACAACAGCGACCACACTCGCCACCGTTGTGAACCAGTAGGGGTAGGTATAGAAAATCAGGTTCTCCCCAAGGCGGAATTCAGCTTGCGCCCCGGGATTATCGCGATACAAAAGGGCCAAACCGCCCTTAATGAGGGCAAAAAGGAAAAGATGCACGCCGGCATGCCCCCATAGGCTGCGACGATCCTTCCGCCCCCTGTGCCACAGCACAAAGACGAGGCCGAGCAAAAGCATCGTTTCTTTGTTCAACAAGCCCAAGATATAGACGGTATAGTACCAACGATGTTTCTCTGCCCTAAGGCAAGCCAGCCCTAATGTGAAAAGGAATAATGCTGGCATATCATATAGAAAGTGAGTTCCTCGCTTGAAAAAGACCGGCAATATCAGCAGAGAAAAAAACGGCAGAGCATCCAAAAGGTAGCGCGGCATGCGATAGTTTTGATCAGCGATCCAGCGCAGAGAGAGCATAAAACCAATAATTGCAATATAGGTTAGAAAAACGATCGCCAAGTAAACGGGCAAATATTCGCGCTCCCAGGAGAGGAAATCCATCATTTGGCCGACCAAAGGAAAAGCGACATAGATGTCGGTAGAAAACCAGCGCTCGATCCCCTCCGGCAACAGGGCCAACAGCAGACGCACCAGCCAAGGGACGAGCACTCGATAGACAAAGGGACGGTGCGCCCGCCCGAACACAACATCCAAGACCCGCGCCTTGTCCAACAAATTCAGGCCCACAAACGGCCTGACATCGGTCGTCCACATGATCAAAATCCAAAGGGAACCCAGCACATAGAGAACGGCCACGAGCGCCTTGTAGGCGCGCCCCATTAACAAACGCGGCAGTGGCCCCTTCGATTCGACGGATGGATGCGGATGCAAGCCGGCCCGTTTCATTGCCCCTCTGCAAGCCGCACTTCTTGTTGATAGAGTCGGTACGTCCCCCGATCAAAAGCCACGAGGATCACCTTTTCCAATTGCTTATCTTGGGCCAAAAAGTCGAGCACCTCGCGAACGGCGATCTTGGCCGCCCGCGCTTTGGGAAAACCATAGACACCGGTGCTAATGGCCGGAAAGGCGATCGTTCTGATCCCTTTTGCGGCGGCCAACGCGAGGCTGTTGCGATAGCACTGCGCCAGCAGACGATCTTCCTCTCGCTCGCCGATAGGAGCATCCTTATCACCGCCTCGCCACACGGGCCCCACGGTGTGAATAACGTACTTGGCCGGCAAGTTGTAACCGCCGGTCATTTTGGCCTCGCCCGTCTCTGCGCCACCCAGTGTGCGGCACTCAGCCAACAAGCCGGGCCCTGCCGCCCGATGGATGGCGCCGTCTACTCCGCCGCCACCTAACAGCGTCTTGTTGGCAGCGTTGACGATGGCATCCACCCGTAATGTGGTGATGTCACCCTGCACGATCTCCAGTCGTTCCGCCATGGTGCTTTTTTCACTCCTTGCCGACATAAACCGGCCCTTGGCCTCTATCAGGGGCCGGCCACCCTATACCTCAACCACAAAGCCCTTCTCAGACACCGCACGGGCGAATCCATTCTCCTCCAGGGCCAACCCAAACCCCGCTTTTTGGGGCAGATACACCAAGCCATCGCTGAGGCGATAGGCAGAGGCATCCAACTCGGGGACGCGGGCCTCATCCCATTCCACCATTTGAAACCCCTCGATGGCTGCCGCCAGGTGGCCGCAGGCATAGTTGCCGTAGGGCTCGCCATAATGGTGCGGCGCCGAACGCACCCCCCAGGCATCCAGCTGCGGCCCCAGCTCCAGCCAGCGCGAGAATCCCGGGCGCAACACATCGTATTGCACCACATCGATCAACCCGTCGCGGGCATAATCCAACAGCCTTGGCGAGGCGTCGCCCTCGCCATCGGCGATCAAGGTTTCTATGCCTTGGGCCGACATCCACGTCTTCAGCCGCTCGTACAGCCGTGGATCCTCATGGAAAGGCTCCTCCAGCCAGTAGAGCCGCACGTCGGCGGTTTCGCTCAACACTCGCCGGGCCAAATTGTAATTGTAGCCATTGTTGGCATCGATCATCAGCCGCGCTTCTGGGCCGACCGCCTCGCGGACCGCTCGAATCACGAGGATATCCCGGCGGGTCCCGGCCTCCAGCTCCATGTGCATCGCCCCTCGGCCCACTTTGATTTTGAAATGCCGATGACCACGGGCCAGCCCCTGCCGGGCTTCCTCGGCGATCAACGCCGCCGCTGCGCCATCATCGGCCAGGGACAAGTCGTCCATATAGAGCGACGTATCATAGCAGGGCACGGCCAAAGGCTCTGCCTTTCCGTCGATCAGCGTGTAAATAGGCAATCCGGCGCGCCGTCCGGCCAAATCGAGAAGCGGATATTCGATAACCCGATAAGGCTCGGCGATGCCCCCTGTCGGCGTACAAGCCTCCGCCAAAGGGCGCCCCAGGAGCGCCTCGGCAGCTCCGCGTTCCATCCGCGACCATCCCCAGCCCATCGAGCCATCGTTGGCCGTCACGCGGGCGATGGCGGGCCGCACCACCTGCCCATGTTCCTCCAGCCGGGCATTACAGCCGGCCTTGCGCGGCCGCCATCCTTCCAGCGGCGCCCACTCGATACGCACGATATACCCTGTAGCGATGATGGATATATCCACTTTGCCCTCCCATGGGAACGGTCCCCAACTTTACAACACAGCTTTGCATACTCCCCGGAGCGCGGGGCTCCACCCCGTTCATCTTCCCTTGTAGACGAGGATGTAGGTATCCCTGACATCCGCGCCCCAGAAGCGCTCCGATAAACAGACACCCGCGCCCGGCAGGCCGGTTGACAGCCTCTTCCCTCTTTCTCATAATGCACGAGCACAGGACACCAAGGCAAAAAGCCGATTCAGGAGCACAGACCATGACGTTTGACGGTGTATACCCCCCGATTGCGACGCCTTTCGACGAACACGGCCGCCTAGATGTGCACGCCCTGGCGGCGAATATCCGCAAATGGAACGAGACCGGCCTCCGTGGCTATGTAGTGGCTGGCTCCAACGGCGAAAGCGCGCTGCTGGAGCACGATGAAATTGTAGAGGCCGTAAGCGTCGTGCGGCGCACGGCGCGCCCCGACATGCGCGTCATTGCGGGCACGGGCCGCGAATCCACCGAGGCCACCATCCGTCTTTCCCGAGCGGCGGCGGATGCTGGCGCCGACGCGGTGTTGATCATCACCCCTTCCTTCTTTTCCGGCAGCATGACCCCAACGGCCCTGGTGCGCCATTATCGCGCCGTGGCCGACGCCTCGCCCGTGCCGGTCATCGTCTATAACGTGCCCAAGTTCACCAATCTGAATTTGAGCGCCGAGACGGTGGCGCAGATGGCCACGCACGACAACATCATCGGCATCAAGGACAGCGCCGGCAACATCGGCCAGATCATCGATATTTTACGGCTCTGCCCGGCCGAGTTTCGCGTGTTTGCGGGCAACAGCCCCGTGTTTTTGAGCGCTCTGCAAATGGGGGCAGCCGGCGGCATCCTGGCCCTGGCCAACGTGGCCCCGCGCGAATGCGTGGCCATCTACAATCTGGCCAAGGAAGGGCGCTACGCCGAAGCCCGCGAGATTCATTTCCGCTTGATGCCGGTGGGTTGGGCGGTGACCACGGGCTACGGCGTGCCCGGGCTCAAGGCCGCGCTCGATTGGATCGGTTTTCACGGCGGGGCGCCGCGTCCGCCCGTCTTGCCGGCCGACGAACGCACCCGCCAGGCCGTGGGCGCCATCCTTACCGAAGCGGGCTTGTTGAACACGCCGGGTTGATAACAAGGCTTTCCCGCTGATACGCCGGATCAACAAGGGGCGCGGGCCCCCGCCCCGCCCCTCATCCCCCGGGAATGCCTAATATCCGCATTGGATTGTCGATCAGTATCTCCTTGGCCAGATCCAGCGTGTCATCCAGCGTCCACACCTCCATATTGGGATGGATGAGGCTGCGCTCTATGCGCTCGGCCAAAACCGACGCCAGCTCGAATTTGTACATCCGGAACTTGGGCAGGATAAACTCCAAATAATAGGCATCCGAATAATAGCCCAACACCTTGTTACGCGGCACCACATCCAAGCGCCGTCGCAATTCGCGGGCGATGTCGGTCGGCTGGTTAGCGTACCACCAATGCCCAGAGGGGTACACGTTGTGCCGCACCCACGCCGAGGCCACCAATTCCAGCCCCGTCGTATCGGCCAAGACCGATACCGGAAAGCGCACATCGGGATAGGCATTCCACAAATAGCCATATCCACTTAACGAATTGACCGAGTCGAACAGGTCCATCCCCGAGGGCACGCCATGGGCGTATGCCCCCCGCTCGACCCCTATCATCAGGTGAAACGGTTTGCCGTGTACTCGACAAGCGTCGCAGACGCGTGCGATGGCCCAGGCCGCCCAGGTCGCCCGTTCCTCAGCGTCCCAACTCCCCTGCTCGCAGAGTCGCCGCAACAAACGTTCGGCCTCTTCCTCCGGCACGGCAAAGGTGCGCAAATTGGCCGGCGCCGACAAGGCCGCATAGCCCATACCATGCTCCATAAACCGCGTAAAGGCTTTGGCGAGCGCTTCGCAGACATCCTTTGGCCCTCGAATAGGCCGCCCCAGGAACCGGGCCATGCGCTCGCGCACCTCGGCCCGATCCAGGTTGACGACAAAGGGCTCGGTTCGCAAACAAGGGACGTAAAGGCCTTCGTCCAGGCCGGTCAGGTCTTCGTCGTATTCGTTGGTCATAAAGACCCGCTCGATCTGCGAGCGGGCCACTACCTCCTTTGGCCAATCGGGGTGCCCCATCACCCGAGCGGAACGCTCAAAGAGGTCTTGCCAATTCTCCGGCGCCCATTCTGCGGGCCCCAGCCCCAAAAACTCGCGTAAAATGGTCGTCCACCAATCGTACTGCACGGTGTTGTCGATGAGGTGCAATTTGGACAAGATCGTGCGGGCAAGCGCCTGGGGATCATGGTAAGGAAAACGCTCCGTAGGGGCCTCGCCGGGCTGCCACTCCGCCGAATGGATCAGCTCGGTATAGTAATGGTAACTCAAAAGATCGCCGATATGGCGAGCAGAGGGGCGTTTCCAATCCACATGAGTGTGGATATCTATAATAGGCAAGGCATCGATCTGCCCATAAAGCTCAGCAACGAGGGCAGTGGACATGCTTTGGTCCCTTTCATACGGCTGTGATCCAGGTATCGAATGCCTGGATGAATTGGGCGAACCTGTCGGTGATTATCGTCGGAACGCTTCCTCCTAGCAATTCAGCAAAGCATATTAAGGCAATACGGTCATCGCTGCTTTTTGCACCAGGTACAGCCCGCTCGACGTGCCCACCCAAACCCCTCGTGCGGTGGGCAGGGTGCAGTGTGCGTCGGCCAATTCCAGATTGGCCCAATCGACGTCCGGCGTGCGATAGGAAATGCCCGCCGAGGTAGCCATCCACAACACATCCTCGGCATCCACATAAGTGGCCCACATCTCGTGCGAGAGCAAACCGCCTTCGGTGCTCTGCGTGGTAAAGCGCGTCCAACGCCCATTGGCCAACCGCCGGGCCAGGCCGTAATCAGTGGCCAACCAGAGCGTATCCTCCTTGCCCAGGGCCACCCAACGTACATCTCGGCTCAATAAGCCATTCTCCTCAGTATAGTGTTCAAATGCGCCATCTGCTTTGAGCCCGCCCAAGCCGTTCTCACTGCTGAACCATGCCGTGCCCTGGCTATCGATAACCAGATTGCGAGGCATAGACCCAATAAGCTCTCGCAGATCGGCCACAACCGCCAAGGCGCCTTCGCGCAAGGTCGCCAAGCGCCCCTCTTGATCGATGAGGTAAAGCACACCGTGTTGATCAAAAGCTATGGCGCGCGTCGCCTGATCGAGCCGTCTCTCGGGCTTGGCGTCCACCAGCTCGACCAATCCGGCGGTGCTGCCGGCCCAGACCCGGCCCTCCGAGGTCGTCGCCAAGCAGAGTATCTCTTCCTCCAACAACACCGTGGTCGCGCCATCCGGCGCCACCATAGACAACCCATTGGGCATGCCGATATACAAGCGCCCCGCACGATCCTCGGCCAAGGCCACAATGTGGTGGCCCCTCAAGGGCGAAGGCACCCGCCATGGACCTTGCAACTCACTTCCATCGGGCTTTGTTCGCCACAAGCCTTTTGCCGTGCCCAGCCATATCAAGCCTTGTTGGCGCACAAAGCTTCGCACGGGCAACTTTTCTAACGCAAGCATTTGCCAGGGCCGGCCGGGCTGTTGCCAGGAGATACCACCATCGCCGCCCACCCAAATCGTGCCCTTTTCATCCGTCTGCAAGGTGTATACCTGAGGGGGGATCGAGGGATTCATCTCGGGCATATAAGCGCGCCAACGAACCGATTCGCCGTCCGGCGTCACCCGACAGAGGCCGCCCGGTCGACCTCCCTGCCCGACAAAAGCGAGCCAGATGCCCTCCGCGCCGTCGGGGGCCATATCGGTCACTTGCCTTCGATCGGCAATATCTGAAAAAAGGGTGTGATCGTCCCACCACACTTCTCCCTCTTGCGCCGTGCTCAGGCCGGAGCCCAAGGCCCACACCTGCCCGGTAGGAGAGACGACCACCATCCAAATGTGGCGCGTGATGCCATGGTATTCGGTGTAAAGGCGCCAACGCTTCCCATCATAGGCCTGTAGGCGCCCTTGGCCGTCGGGCAGCCAAAGCCAATCTCCCGTCGGGCGCCGATACCATAGGCGAGGGTCCAAATGTCGCGCATCACGCATGGCCTCATAATGCGCCTCGACCGCTGCCTGCCGTTCGGCAAAGGTCTGCCACTTTGTGCCGTCGTACACGCTCCAGGCGGGCCGGTCGGCATAGCCCACCCATAGGCGCCCTTCGCCATCGAGAGCCATGCCTCGCACCGCCAGCGAGGCCAGGCCGTCTTGCAACGTGTACAGACGATAGGACCCGTCTTGGCTCCAACGCAGCACACCGCCGCGGGTGGCGGCCCACAGATAAACACCATCGTACACCAAGTCGCCGATGTCATTGGGGTCGGACCAATACTGGATCGGTTCGTCGGTGATAACCAGGCGCAAAACCTCTGCCGTTTCCGGCGTGGGCGTCAGGGTTTCCTTGACACGTCGAGTCGGAGGTTCCCGGGAAATTGCCGCCGTAGGCGGGGGCAGTGGGGTAAAAGTAGGGGGCGCAGACGAAGGGCGTGCCAACCCGCAGCCGATAACCGGCGCCAGCACGAGGCCCATGCCTAAAATAGGCCACAGGGTGCGCACGGCAAAGGGCTTCATAAGCCGGATAGGGGCGCTAACTGCCCATCAGAACACGGCCCAAGAGCGGCTTATGCAACTTGACGGCCGTCTCCGGGCAGAGCTCATGGCAGCAATAACAACGAATGCAGGCCTTGGTATCCATATGCGCCCGCCCCTCTATCACCTTGATGGCCTGCACCGGGCAATGGCGGGCACAAAAGCCACAGCCAGTGCAGCCGTCGCCAGCATAGGGATAGGCGACCAATTGGCGCCATAACCAGCCGCTGCTGATCGCCCGAAAGGGGATGCGGCCACGGGCGTCGCCCTGCCCATTGTCTTCCGGCGAGCCATTGGGGATCAATCTGCGCAGAACGCGCGGCAACAGACCCGGATCCACGGCCGCTTCGACGCCACGCCGAAAATCGTCCACCCTGAGCGTTTCGAGGGGCTCGCCGAGAAGCTCCAGATCCGCAATGTCTCCACTGGTTAACCCGCGCTCGATGGCCAGCTTCGTGGTGAGCACCTCGTCGGCCTCAAAGCCCACCAACGCCGCACATACCAGGTCTACGGCCAGTGCATCCGCGCCGGCGATAATGGCGCCCAATTTGCGCGGATCCCCCCCCGAAGGCCCCTCCCCCTCCATGGCCACCACGGCGTCCATAATATGGAGGGCCGGTTTGACAAAGAGCAAGATGTCCAACAACCCTTGACAAAAGCGCTCCCGTTGCTGCAACTTGGCGTGGTAGCCTATTTTTAGGGCGCCGGGCACCAGGCCAAAGAGGTTTTTCACCGCCAACGTCAAGCCGGTGAGATTGTGGGTCTTGAGCTTGGGCAAGTTAATGACCAGATCGGCCTCCAGAAGAGGGCGAACCACATCGAGGCGATGCAACACCTGCCCTTGTGGGTTCGACACTTGAACGCCCTCGCAATCAAAGTTGAGCTCGGCGCCACTGACCTCCGCCGCCCAAGTCATCCCCGTCCGCCGGTATGCCGTGCGCAACAGGGCGGGTGAATAAGGCCCCCCCGGCGACTCGACGATGAGGGGGTGCCCTCCCGCCTCGATGACCAGCTTGGCCACGGCGGCCACGATCGTCGGGTGGGTGGAAACAGCGCGATCGGGGTCCACGCCGCGCACCATATTCGGCTTGAGCAATACACGCTGGCCGGGCCGTACATAGGCAGATATGCCCCCTAAAAGGGCGATTGCCTCGCGCACGGCGTCTTCTACAAGGGCCAAGTCATAAGCAGGACAACGAATAAGGGCGACTCGATTCTTCATAACACACATCCCCAGGTCATTCGCGCATATCGTCAGGCTTCACATTGCCGGCCTCCCCTGCTGCGGCGATGGCGCCTACAGCATCGGCCAGAAACCGGAGCTGCCGTGCGGCCAAGCGGGTCTTGATCAGGGCGCCCTCGCCGGTCTGAAAGCGCTGAAAATCGCCATCTTGGACGCAACGGGTCAATCGTTGTAGTTCATCCATGAAAGCGTCGAGAGAACGGATCTTGGGCACACGGTTGCCATCTCGGGTGAGGGGCTCTAACTCACCGAACCCGCTGCCCACATCGGCACGTTCGCCCAGTTCCGGTTTGAGCCGCCGCGCGGCCGGTAGCCCCTGCGATTCGGGTTCTTCGTCGACCTCCTTGTCCCAGGGTGCATCGAGGGTCCCTTCATGAACGGGCGTAGGCCCCAGACGCGCGGCAGGCTCTCGCGGGCGGCTTTCTACCACGGCCACACGCTGGCCGCGGCGCAACATCTCCAAGGCCAGACGCGGGTCGATGTTGGGGTTGTGCTCCAGGGTGGTTGTCAAGCGTGACAGTTCGGCGGCGGAGAGCGATTCTTCGACGGCTAACGCGGCCACTT
>JACIWY010000008.1 GCA_014360745.1 Chloroflexota bacterium | reverse complement strand
TGCTCACGGAAGCTGGTGGCATGGCGCCGGAAGAAGTGGAGCAGCTGGTCACGTTTCCCATCGAGACGGCTCTGAACGGAATGCCAGGGGTGACTCGGGTCCGTTCGACTTCCGGTATCGGGCTCTCCGTGCTGTATGCAGAGTTCGATTGGGATACTGATATCTACCGGAATCGCCAGCTCGTAGCCGAGCGACTGGCGCAGGTCCGAACGCAGCTGCCTGCGGACATCACGCCTGTGATGGGCCCGGTGTCGTCCATACCCGGCGTCGATCATCGGCACAGGAGTTCCTGTGCCCTAAGTATAGCACCTCTGCCCGATCGAGGGGGGCTTTTGGGGCAGCATGATGGCCTGTAAAAGGCCAAAGGTTTCGCATGTCAAGCTGCAAATAAGGTGCGGCAATGCGCAGAGAGACCTTTGAACGCCATGTGCGCAACGCTCTGACCAACCTATATGATCCCGCCTCCATGCAGACGCACCCGCTGGGAGAGCTCCTGCCCCTGCGCGTGGCGCCCGGCGGCAGCAAAGGCGAGGCCTTGCGCGACGTGCTCTGGGAGGTCATAGAATCCCTCAAGCCCGATGACGCGGTGCCTCTGGAACAGCCGGCTTGGTTCGGCTATCGCATCCTCTGGCTACACTACATCCAGGGCCTGACCGTAGAACAGACCTGCGAGGCGGTGGGGCTAAGCCCGCGCTCTTTTCGGCGTTATCAGAAGCGGGCCATCGAAGCCGTGGCGGAGGTGCTGTGGAGTCGGTATGGCTTGGTCGAAAGCGATGGCCCCGCCCGCCCGGAATTGCCGGCGGAGAGCCAAGACCTCGTCGAGGCCCGCCGGTTCGCGCACGGCTCGGCCCACGAGCGGTGCGACCTGGGCGAAATCCTCCAGCATATTGCCGAGACGATCCGCCCCTTGACGGACGACCTGGGCATCGCGCTTCGCATTCGGGGGCCGGCCAGCCCAACGGTGGTCTATGGCGATCCCGCGCTCCTGGCGCAGATTGTCCTCAATGTGCTCACCTGCGCGCTGCCCGCGATCCGCAGCACCACGCTGGAGATCAGCGCCTCGCTGGAGGAAGGGCATTTGGTTTGGGAGATCGGTCCTCTGCGCCCTGCAAAGGCCCAAGAAGCCCTGGAACACTCGCCGGAGATGCGGGTTTGTAGGGTGCTGCTGGAGGCATGCGGCGGCCGGTTGGAAGGACCGGGTGGCTTGACATTTCGCATTCTCATCCCGCTGCCCGAGCCTCGGGTCATTTTGGTGATCGACGACGATCCCGATACCGTCGGGCTGTACACCCGCTATTTAAGCAAACTTTACGTGGTCAAGCAGGCGCGCAGCGTAGAACAAGCCCTAGCGCTGCTGCATCAACATCGGCCGGATATCGTCCTGTTGGATGTGCTCATGCCCCATCAGGACGGCTGGAAGTTCCTGCGCTCGCTGCGCGCCGACCCACAGACGAGCACCGTGCCGGTGATCGTCTGTTCGGTGCTCAGCCAACCGAGCCTGGCGCTGGCGCTCGGCGCCGACCGGGTGTTGGAAAAGCCGATTGGCCGCGAGGCGCTGCTGAAAGCGGTGGGAGATCTGCTGAGCCGCCAAGGTAATCCGCTGTCATCACCTCCAGGATCGCCCCCAACAACCTGATGCTCGTGCTCATATCCAACGGCTTTTTGCGGCGCAAGGTGATCGGCGTTTCGAGCGCAATCTGCCCATCTGCCCAATCGCGCGCCGACACAATGACCACGGGCACATGACGCAGGTGCTCTTGCTCGCGCATGGCGGCCAGCGTTTGCAGCCCATCCATCCCCGGCATGACCAGATCCAATAATACCACATCGGGCGCGACCGTCTGCATCGTGGCCAACGCCTGGGCCCCGTTAAAGGCTTTTAGCACGCGATAGGGTCGGGGGATGGTCATCAACAAGGTTTCCAGCAACCTGACCGCCTCCGGATCGTCGTCCACGAGCAAGACGGTCGTCTCGCCGCGCTCGTGTTCGACCTGGCCGATCACGGCGTGCAACGCCTCGACGGATACCGGTTTGACGAGGTAGGAGAGGATGTCGTTGAGGCGGCCGTCGCCGCCTAGCCATGGGCAGCTCAGGATGGGCACGTCATAAGGGTCGGGGAGCAGCCCTTGCAAGGTGGCGGCACATTCTGACGAGGTGAG
The DNA here is from genome assembly GCA_014360745.1 of Chloroflexota bacterium. Classification (GTDB taxonomy): domain Bacteria; phylum Chloroflexota; class Anaerolineae; order UBA1429; family UBA1429; genus JACIWY01. Next base: position 21,785 of record JACIWY010000008.1, on the reverse strand, counting down.
GATGGCCCTCGGGTGCAGCTCTTCCACCATGTTGAGCAGCTCTCGCTCGTCGGCCACGCCGAGCACTTCGTAGCGCTCGAGATAACGAGAGATCAAACGCACGATGTGCCCCGAAGCATGGACGAGCACCCGATCCCGCTTTATGCCCGGCTTCGTCCCTACCTGCCCAATGCGTTTGGCGGTCGGCAACTCGGCCCCCAGCGCAGGCAGCGTGAAGCGAAAAGTCGTTCCCACGCCCAACTCGCTTTCCACAGAGATGCGCCCGCCATGGAGCTCTATGAGCTGCTTACAGATCGGCAGGCCAAGGCCGGTGCCGCGCGCTTCGCGGTCGCCACCATCGCCCTCCTTGTCCCCATGGTGAAACTCTTGAAAAATGCGGCGCATCTCCTCGGCGGACATGCCGGGGCCGGTATCGCGCACGAGCACCTCCACGCTGGATTCTTGCGGGATGACCTCCAGCGTAATCCCCCCTCGCTCGGTGAGGCGCACGGCGTTCATGAGCAAGTTTAAAAGCACCTGGCGCAGGCGCACGCGGTCGGCGATGAGCATGGGGAGCTCCTGGGGCAAGCGACATTCGATGTACAACCCTTTGCGCCTCGCCAACGGCTCGATGGCGCCGACCACCTCGTCGATGACATGGGCCTTTAGGTCGGTGCGCTCCTTGACCAGCGGGAGCTTGTCGGCCTCGATCTGCGACAGATCCAAGATATCGTCGACCAGGCTGGCCAGAAGGCGGCTGTTCCTGTACACAGTGACGACGTCGGCGCGGTAGCAGAGGGGCAGCGGCTCCGGGTAGCTCTCCGGTGACATGGCCATGAGCCGGCTGTAGCCCAAAATCAGGTTCAGCGGTCCGCGCAACTCGTGGCTTACAATAGCCACGAAACGCGCCTTCTGGGCGCGGGCTTCCTCGGCCTCTCGCCGCGCCAGGATCAGCTCATGGTTCATCCGCTCTATACGGTAGGTGGCTTCCTCCAAGGCACGCAGGGCGCGATAGAGCTCGAAACGGCGCTCGCGGGTCTCGCCCAAGAGTTGGCGGGCTTGTTCCCAACCGGCGAGTGCCCAGCCGATGGAAGCGCGCAGCGGCCGCGCGGCGAGCCACGTTACGGCCAAGACGAGGAGGTAGAGCAACAAGAGCGCCACCGCCCTGCTTGGCGAGAGGGGCGCGGGGCTCAAGAATATCCACGAGCCGATATTCGCGGCCCAAGTGGCAAACAAAACGGCCAAGGCTGCCTTTGCGCTCACGAGGGCATAGCCGATGAGGGGTATTAGCAGGCCATATGCCGCGATGAGCTCGTCGGGATAAACCGCCAGAAGCAAGCTTTGCGAGGCGATCAACCCGCCCAACAAGGCCGCACACGCCCAATAAAAGTGGCGCGTGCGCAGCCAGAGCACAAGGAGCACGACGGGGATGAGGAGCGCGACGGCGAGATCGACGTAGGTCAATCCTGAGGAAGCACGGTTGGCGTAGGCGGCCCAGGCAAAGGGCACGAGGCAAAACGGAGCCATGAAAAGGGGCAAAAGCCCGCGACGCAGATCCTCCAGGTCGGCCGTGAGATCGAGGGTTGAATTCCAAAGCGCGTCATCGGTCACTGCCATGGTCTTTTGCACTCCTGGTGCCGCAAGCACCCTCACGATTCGCCCCTTCTCTGGGGCTCTATTATGTACGCTCGTACACACTCTAACACAGAGGAGCGTGGAGGGTCAAAAAGTGAGAGACCACGCCCTTGCCCTCGCCGATCGGCTATGTTACCATGAAGCAGAGACGAAACTACAAGGGCGGGGAGGCGAAATGCTGGAGTTGACCATTCGAGAGGGGAGCTTTTACCAGGGCGGGGCACCCACCTACACGGCGGGGGCAGGGTTCCCCCGCGCCGACGAACGCCTGGCTGGGTTGTTGCTCAACCATCGGGTCATCAACGGCATTTTCGACGATCTGAGCGACACGCACGACTACGACGGCGACGGGCGCGACGATTGGGCCTATCCCGACACTGGCCGCTGGGATCCGGAGCGCAACACCGACCTTTTTGTACAGGCTATGCCCTTCTGGCGCGAGCACGGCGTCATCGCCTTTACCATCGGCCTGCAAGGGGGGAATCCCTTTATCTCCAGCCCCCCACCAAAGGGGCTTTCGGTGGAAGCGGTGGACGCCAGCGCCTTTGCGCCCGATGGGTCGCTGCGCCCGGCGTTCATGGCCCGGCTTGGGCGCATCCTGGATCAAGCCAAAAAGCTGGACATGGTGCCGATCGTCAATTACTTTTACCAAGGCGCCAATCGTCGCGTGCGCGAGGAATGCATAGAGGCCGCCATCGAGAATGCCACGTTATGGCTCTTGGAGCGGGGATCTGGCGCTCAGGGGTTGATCATCGATCTGGCCAACGAATGCCCATCGGGGCGCTATTGGCCGGCGCTGCAACTGCCGCACATCCACAATCTGATCTATTACCTCAAGGACACGGTGGATCTGTACAGCAACCGAACCGGCCGAGAACAACACGTGTATGTCGGCGCCAGCTTATTGCCCCCTTATAGCATTCCAGAAAACATAGCCCGGATTCCCGATGCCTTTTTGCGCGCCGTGGATCTGCTGTTGCCGCATGGGAACAAGCTCTCCACGGCCCAGATTCGCGAAGGCATCTCAGCCTTGCGCGAGCGCGCCTATGTGGTGTCGGGCAAGATGCTGCCCATCGTCTTTAATGAAGATATCCAAGAGACGCCCCAAGACCTCTCCCAAGACAGCGGGGGCGACCTGGAGCATCTCCAGGTTTGTATCGAGGAGCACGTTTCATGGGGGAACCTGATCCGCAGCCATCAGCGGGTGCCCTGCCTGGATTGGGCCGGCGGCACCGCCGTGCAGCGGGCCTGGTTCGAGCGCACCCGGCAACTGGCCGGGCCGCCCAAGCCGCCCAGCTCGGTGCTCAAATTCACCCATCGCATCTAGCTCGGCCCGCTAGACGAGTTGCCCGTCCTCGCGCAGCATCTGCTGGAGCTTTTGGACGTGGATCCCCGCCAAGGGCAGATTTTCGGCCAACGCCAGGGCGGCGGCGGTGCCCGCCGCCTGGCCGATGGCGATGCAGGTGCCCATCACCCGCGCCCCGGCCATCCCCTCGTGCGTGGCTGAGATGCAGCGCCCGGAGGCCAGCAAGTTCGGCACGCCCACCGATAAAAGGCAGCGGTAGGGGATATCGTACCAGTCGCCCTGAGGTGGATAAAGCGACTCGCGATCGCGCCGCATAGGTTCCCGTTTGCCCGAAAACTCGGCGACCCAGAAGGGACACTCCTCCCCCTTGGGGCAACTGGCCACGCACAGATGGACGGGGTAGGTGTGCCCCAATGGGCAGTGGATGTCAACCCACCAAGACCCTCGGGCGACGGCATCGTCGAATTTGCGCCCGGCGACAATATCCTCGCCCGTTAAGCGATAAGGCCCCACAATCTGGCGGCTCTCGCGCGGGCCCACCTGGGGCGAGGTCTGCTGCATGTAGGCGTCTTGGAACTCGGGGACATGCGCGCGCAGATAGCGCAGCAGCTCCCAGACTTCGCGACGCACGCTCAACTCGGCGCGGGTCATATCCGCGGCTTGGGTCGAATCCCCGGCGACGCGGGTCATGTTGGCCGAGGTATGGTCTTTGTGATAGGCACAGGTGTTGAAAAAGCCGGCGTTGTAAAAATGAAAGCGGCCGTCCTCCATCTCGCGTTCGATCTGCTGGCGCAGCTCGCGCTTGCGTTCGTCGGACAGGGGTTGAAAGCCGGCCAGATGGAAGAAGGAGCCCATCGATTCGACGCGCCCGTCAAAGGCGCGGCCCTTGGTAGTAGGCGCACCGGCCCGGGCGGCGATGTCGGCGTCGCCGGTGGCGTCGATGAACACGCGGCCCGCCACCGCCTGCCGGCCCGATTTGTTCTCTACAATGACCGCGGCGATCTCTTCGCCGGCCAGGGCCGCATCGGCGAGGTAGGTATGCAGCATCAGTTGCACGCCGGCCTCTTGGGTCATCTCGTCCAGGACGATCTTGAGCGCCTCGGCGTCAAACTCGATCCCCCAGCGCGAGAGGGTATCCTCCCAGGCCGGGGCACCGTTGAGGGCGTGCATCCGCTCGGTGATCTCGCGCAGGATGCCCTCAACGATGGGCGTACTGCTGCGCGAGGCGGTATGGCCCAAGATGGGCGCGACCAGGCCGGCGGTAGCCAGCCCGCCGAGGAAACCGTATCGTTCGATGAGGATCGTCTTGGCGCCATGCCGCGCTGCGGCGATGGCCGCGGAAAAGCCCCCCGGCCCTCCGCCACAAACGACCACATCGGCCTCGGCCACGACGGGGATCTCTCTTGCAGGCTCACTGATCGTGCGCATAATCCCTCCTGGGTTCGTCCCCTCTATACGCGAACGTGATAATCGCCCTGGACGATCCACTTGTAGGTGGTGAGCGCCTCGAGCGCCATGGGGCCACGGGCGTGCAGGCGTTGGGTGCTGATGGCTACCTCGGCGCCCAAGCCGAATTGGCCGCCATCGGTAAAGCGCGTGCTGGCGTTGACGTACACACAAGCCGAGTCGATCTCGTCCAGGAAACGCATGGCGTGTTGATAGTTATTGGTCAAGATGCCGTCGGAGTGGTTGGTGCCATAGCGGCCGATGAACTCGATGGCTTCGTCCAGTGAATCGACCACTTTGACCGACAGGGTCAGGCTCAAGAACTCTTGGCCGTAAGCGTCGGGGCCGGCGGGGGCGATCAATCCGCGATCGATCCCCTCAGCGCCCTCGAGCGTAGCCAGCGAAGGTTCGTCCAGATAGATCTTGACGCCGTCGCGCTGCAGGTCGCGCACCATCTGCGGGATGAACTCGACAGCCACGGCGCGATGCACCAAGACGGTGTCCAGCGCGTTGCACACCGAGGGGGCTTGCGTCTTGGCGTTGTGGATCACCGGCAACGAACGGGCCAGATCGGCGCTCTCGTCGACAAAGAGGTGACACACGCCGATGCCGCCATAGATCACCGGCATCTTGGCGTGTTCTTTGACCAGGTTCTGCAGGCCAGTGCCGCCGCGCGGGATAACCATGTCGATATACTCATCCATCTTGAGCAATTGCGGCACTAACGCGCGGTCGGTGCTGGTGATGAGCTGCACCGCATCAGCCGGCGCGCCCTGGGCCTGGCAGGCCGCGCGGACCATCTCGGCGAGGACGCGATTGGTGCGCAGGCTCTCGCGGCCGCCGCGCATGATCACGGCGTTGCCCGTCTTGAGGCAGAGCGCGCTGATATCGATGGTCACGTTGGGCCGCGACTCGAAAATCACAGCGACCACGCCCAGGGGCACCCGCTTCTTAGCAATGCGCATGCCGTTGGGCAACGTTTTGCCGTCGAACAGCTCGCCGAGGGGATCGGGCAAAGCGGCCACATCGCGGCAGCCCTGGATCATGCCCGCCAGGCGCTTGGGCGTTAAGGTCGAGCGGTCGATGAGCGCCGGGGCCACGCCGGCCTCGCGGGCCTCGGCCACGTCGGCTTGGTTGGCCTGCCATAGCTCATCGCCCGCGCTTTCGAGCCGTTGGGCTATTTCCTCTAATAAGGCGTTGCGCGCCGCAGTGGAAAGCAAACCCAGGCTGCGGGCCGCCCTCCTGGCCGTTTGTCCCATCTGTACCAGGTTCACCTCGCTCATGTTCGCACCCTCCTTAAAACCATTGGCAGGAGCTGACGGGCACCTTCCGATGTACCCCTCAGCTAGCGCGAAGCCAAGAGGACCATCTTGTCGCGATGGATGATCTCAGGCCCATAGTCGTAACCGAGGATGTCGGCAATATCCCCGGAATGCTGCCCCAAGATGCGGCGCAGGTCGCGCGAGCTATACTTGACCAAGCCGCGGGCGATCTCTTGGCCGGCCCGATCGCGCACGCCGACGATCGCCCCCCGTTCAAAGTCGCCCAGCACCTCGATGATGCCCACCGGCAACAGGCTCTTGCCGCGTTCGAGCAGGGCGCGCTTGGCGCCGTCGTCGATGCGCAAGCAGCCAGCGGTCGAGGAATGGGCCAAAAGCCAGCGCTTGCGCCCCTCGGTGGGCGTGATGTGCGCCGGGAACCAGGTGGCCGGCACGGAGCCGTTGGCGATGCCAGCCAGCACGTTCTCGCGTCCGCCGTTGGCGATAACCACCGAGGTGCCAGAGCGCACGGCCATATCCGCGGCCAAGATCTTGGTATACATTCCGCCAGTGCCCATCTCCGACTGGGCGCCCTTGGCCAGCTCATAGATGGAGCGATCGATATGTTCCACCCGCTCGATGAGCGTCGCCTGGGGGTCCACCGTCGGGTCGGCGGTGTAGAGACCGTCGATGTCGGTCAGCAGGATGAGCAGATCGGCCTCGATCAAATTGGCCACCATGGCGGCCAGGCTATCATTTTCGCCCACTTTGATCTCGTCGGTGGCCACGGCGTCGTTTTCGTTCACGATGGGCACGATGCCCCGCTGCAGGAGGCTCTCGAACGTATCACGCACGTTGAGATAGCGATGGCGATCCTCGATATCCTCGCGCGTCAATAACACCTGGGCGACGATTAGATCGTACAGCTCGAAATACTGTTCCCAGAGGTGCATCAATCGGCTTTGCCCGACGGCGGCCAGCATCTGCTTATAGGGGATGCTCTTGCGCTCGTGTGCTTGCCCGAGCCGCTCTCGGCCAGCCTGTTGCGCTCCCGAAGAAACCAGGACGACATCGATGCCCCTTTGGCGCAGCCCGGCCAACTGGCGGACGAGATCGACCATGCGCGGCGGGTTGAGCCGGCCGCTGCCGGCGGTCAGCGTGCTGGTGCCCACCTTGACCACGATGCGTCGCCAGGCGGATAGGGGTATATGGGTTTTGTCGGTTGCCGGGTAGGCCGATTCGGACATGGTGCCTCCGCAAGGGAGAGAGCTGGAAGCGATTATAGCACGGGAGCCGAGGATCGACCAAGCGCGGCCATGGAGCCGGGAGCGTGGACATCCCCCTTCGCACATTGTGGGGCAGGGGCCTATACCCCGGTCGGAGATGCGTTTGCTCGGGAATAACCCCTTGACAACAAGGCGATGGTGCGCTATACTGGCAATAGAACAAATGTTCTAATAAACCGTGTGCGTATCGGAAGGAGGGATGGAGATGGATCTGCTCCGCAGCGCCCTGGATCGGCGACGCCATGGCACCCACTATGCCGACCGTATGCACAGGATTCTGGGCGTGTGCCAGGATTGCGGCTTGTTGTGGCACGAGGAGAGGGTCAGCTACCGCAACGGTCAGGTGGAGTTGCGGCGGGTGGACGATGTCGAACCGGTGGGTGAAGTGGTGGTTACCCCACAATATGAAAAATACGGCCTGCGGGTGCGCCCGCGAGTGCTGAATCGGATCAAGAACCTGGGGCCACAGTTCGCCTATGCCCTGAACGTGCCGACGACCACGGTGGAAGTGGACGGCAACGTCGTTTATGTGCGCGTGCCGCGTCCGGGCGCCGACCAAGACCCCTTGGTCACCTTCGAGCAAGCCTGGCGAATCGCGCCGGACATCCCGCGCGGGAGCGTATTGTTGGGCATAGATGAGGACCATCAGCAACTCGTGCTCGACCTGACTGCCCCCAGCAGTGCCCATGCTGCGGTCATCGGCATGACGGGTAGTGGCAAATCCACGTTGATTCGCACCATGGTGCTCTCTGCTCAGATGATCGGCGGCGCGGAGATAGCGCTCTTTGACCCCAGCCGTGGGCTAAGGCCGCTCTCGGGTCACCCCTCCGTATGGCGCGGTGGGATGTTCCGCAGCGCCGAGGAGTGCGAGCTGGGCCTGGAGGTGTTGGCGAATTCCATCGGTCGTAGACGACGCGGGCTAATGTATGTGATCGTAGATGAAGTGCCCGATCTAGTGGCTCAGCGCCCACGGATCAAGGATCACCTGGCGCGGATCGCCCAAGCGGGCCGACATGCGGGGATGCATTTAATCCTGGGGGCGCAACATCCTCTGGCCACCGAGCTGGGCTCGACAACGCTGCGCAATATTGCCGTGCGTTTAGTGGGGCGGGTGGCCGATCGGAACGCGGCCTACAATGCCACCGGTCGGCGCGATACCGGTGCCGAGACGTTGCGTGGTCGCGGCGATTTCATCGTGGTGAACGGCGCCACCTTGCGCCACTTTCAGGCTGCCTACGTGCCGGACGATTGGTTGAGACGTTGGGTGGCGCGCTTCCCGCCTCGGGAGCCACGGCTCCCCGTGCGGCCAGCGAGGTCGCCCTCGCATGTGGGTAGCTCTGGGCGTGGCTTGGACGAGATCCCCGACTCGGTCGTGGAAGAAATCCGGCGTTTCATGCGCAAAAACGGCAGGAGACCCTCGTTGAATTGGGTCTACCGTATGACCAGGGAATGTCTGCCGAGCGGAGGTTTTGGCCGAGACAAGGCCCAACGCGCCATCGATGCCGCTGTCGAAGGGCTTGGTTGAAGAACACGGAGGGAACGCCCACCATGTCCTGTTGGCGACAAAATGCGGGAGAAAGGAGGGTACGGTGTCGAGCTCAGCCGCTAAAGGAATATTCTTTATCAATTTGTCGATCCTCGGGGCCGTCATCGTCTTGGCTGTGTACCAGGTGCCCCAGCCATGGCGCGGCTATCTAGTGGCCTGGCTGCTGTTCATGGCCACCGTTGGCGCGTTCGTGCTGCGCATCATCTGTCATCATTACGCCTACAAATCCCTGGAATTGCAAGAACGGGGCGAGAGGCTGGCAGTACAGCCCAAGGGAGTGCGGGCGAAGGAGGATTTGCGGGCGCGTTCCGCAAAGCTGCGCGTGGTGCGCCGCGAAACGGCCGGAGCCGGCCGCCACATTGTGCGTTAAAACCCCTCATGAGGCAACAAGGCGCGCAGTCGATCGGGCCGATCGGTGATGATGCCATCGACGCCCAGTGCGATCATGTGCAACATGTCTTCCTCTTGGTTGACGGTCCATACGTTTGCTCGCAACCCGGCGCGGCGCATACGGGCCAGATTGTGGGCATTCACCAACCTATACTGAGGATGAAAAGCTTGAAGGTAAAGCTCATGTCGGTTGCGCCACCAGGCAAGCGACAATGAGAGAGGCGTGGCCAGCAACAAGGCCCGGGGCAGCTCTCGTGCGGCCTGGCGCAGGCGGCGTAAAGCAGGGGGGTGAAATGACGATACGAGCACACTGCCTTGCAACCCCCGTCGGATGACCTGTTCGGCCAGCGCTTCTTCTAACCCCTGTCCGCTGCCCTCGGCCTTGATCTCGATATTGATGCGTAGACGCCCCCCAACCAGGTCTAGCACCTCCTCCAGAAGCGGCACCCGCTGTCCGGCGAATTCGCGCCCGAACCAGGCGCCGGCGTCTAGCTCGCGCAAGGCCGCCAGTGGCAGCTCGCCGACCCGCCCATGGCCGTCGGTGGTGCGATCGACGGTGGCATCGTGCATAACCACCACCTCGCCAGTAGCGCAGCGGGTTACATCCAACTCGATCCCATCAGCGCCCACATCCATGGCAGCTTGAAAGGCGGCCAGCGTATTCTCCGGCGCGATCGCGCTGGCGCCGCGATGGGCAAAGACAAGCGGGCGGGGCAGATAAAAGGGATCAAGCTTGGTATGGGATGTTTCAAACATGGCGCAAAAGGCCTCCTTGGAAGGTGATCGGTGCGGATCAAGAGCCGGGGAACTCGCGCTCGAGCCACTGGCGAGGATCGACAGCGATGCCGCCGACATGGAGTTCCCAATGCAGATGTGAGCCGGTGACCAGACCGCTGGCGCCCAGTGTGCCCAACGGGTCTCCCGCGGCGACGCGATCGCCGAGCGAGACGGCGATGGTGTCCAGATGGTAATACCCGCTGAGCACGCCCCAGCCATGATCGAGCACCACGGCGTTGCCGCGCACCTGGAGCGGCTCGGCAAGCACCACCACCCCATCGGCAGCAGCGACCACTTGATCGCCCGTTTCGCCGTCGATGTCTAACCCCGCGTGGTAGGCTAAAAGGCGCCCGGCATAGTTGCGCCGCGCTCCAAAGGGAGAGGTGATCGTGCCTTTATGGGGCCAGCGAAACGTCCCCTGCCAATGCCGGATCGGCGAAGCAATGGCGTATACCGCCTGCATCCGCTTGAGTTCCGGCTCGGTGTATTGGGGATCGAGCAGCCTACTCACCTCCGGCGAAAAGGTGAGGTTCTCTTGGGCGAACTCTCGGGCCAAGACGGTCAACGTCGTGGCCAGGCCGACCTGCGCGCCCTCCTCGCTGCGCACGACGACCTCCAATTCTTGCAAGCCGGGTTTGGCCATCGCGTGTACACCGATGAGGGCCACGTGATTCAAGCCGTCTTGGCTGCCAAAGACGATCGCGCGGCCATCGAGCAGGCCGCTGACGGAGCAAGGACGATTGGCCTCCACCCGCACCACTCCGACAAGCCCTTGAGCGATCTGGGGTTCTTCGAGGCGCACGCGGGCATGGAGTGGGGCCCACGTGGGCGAGGGAGTGGGCGTTATCGTCGGGGTGGTGGTAGGAGTGGGGGTTATCGTGCTCGTCGCCGTAGGGGTCGCCGTCGCCGTGTGGGTCGTCGTAGCGGTGGGTGTATGGGTGGGGCTAGGAATGGGCAGGGGGGTATTGGTTGGCGTGGGCGTCGCCAGGCGCGCGGCGATGGCCGAGCAGCCTGCCGCCGCGCCCAAAATAAGCGTCAGGGTCAGCAGCGCAAGTGCGGCCCCGCCATAACTTCGCCAGCGTTCGATCACAAGCCTCAACCGTCAAAACGGCCCAGTCTTAAAGGCCATTATATCTATTACTTGGGATGTTCCCATCCTAGCCAACCTCACAGAAAAATCAAGTATCCGACCAAAAGATCCGCGCCTGTATCCATCCTCGCCCGCCGCCTCGGCGGGGCAAAGCCAAGGTTCAGCATACACCTGGCATGTGCCCTGGGCGATGCGCCGGCCAAAAATTCCGCCCCCGAACGATGTTGCGGGCGAATCGTGCATTCTATACAAATCTCCTGGCTACAGAGGAGGGCCTCCGGGCGATCTGTCATTCTTGACGCCACGCGAGAGGCAAAGTATCTTGTGCAGGATGCACGAAGAAGCTTTGCCCAGGATATTTTTACAGTCTTGGGCCAGAATCCGAGGCGCTCATTGCTCGACCGAACCATTTCAGGGAGAAAGGACGACCCTATGCCCCGACGCGACGATATCCATCGAATCTTGATCATCGGCTCCGGCCCCATCGTCATCGGCCAAGCCTGCGAATTTGACTATTCCGGCACCCAAGCTTGCAAGGCGCTGCGTTCGCTGGGCTATGAGATCGTTTTGGTGAATTCGAACCCGGCCACGATCATGACCGATCCGGGCATGGCCGATGCCACTTATATCGAGCCTTTGAACGTAGATCGGCTGGCGGCCATCATCGCCAAAGAACGCCCCGACGCGCTGTTGCCCAACCTGGGCGGCCAGACCGGCCTGAACCTGACCTCTCAGTTGGCCCGGGCAGGCGTCTTGGAAAAGTATGGCGTGCGCGTTATCGGGGTGCAAGTCGATGCCATCGAACGGGGCGAGGATCGCATTGTTTTTAAAGAGACGATGCAGCGTCTGGGCATTCCCATGCCCAAAAGCGCGCCGGCCTACTCCATCGAAGAGGCGGAGGCGGTGGCTGCCGAGTTAGGCTATCCGGTGGTTATCCGGCCGGCCTACTGTTTGGGCGGCACCGGCGGCGGCTTGGTGTATAACGTCCAGGAATTGCGCACCGTGGCCTCGCGCGGCCTGGCTGCCAGCATGATTCATCAAATCTTGGTGGAGGAATCGGTGCTCGGCTGGGAAGAATTGGAGCTAGAGGTGGTGCGCGACGCCAAAAACCAGATGATCACCGTCTGCTTTATCGAGAATATCGACGCCATGGGCATCCATACCGGCGATTCGTTCTGCGCCGCGCCGATGCTCACCATCAGCCCGGAGCTCCAGGCGCGTTTGCAAAAGTACTCGTACGACGTGGTAGAGGCCATTCAGGTCATCGGCGGCACCAACATCCAATTCGCTCACGACCCCGTGACCGACCGCGTGGTGATCATCGAGATCAACCCACGCACCTCTCGCTCCTCGGCGTTGGCCTCCAAGGCCACCGGCTTCCCCATCGCCCAAGTATCGGCCAAGCTGGCCGCCGGGCTGACGCTGGACGAGATCCCTTACTGGCGCGAGGGCACGCTGGAAAAGTATACCCCGTGGGGCGATTATGTGGTGATCAAGTTTGCCCGCTGGCCTTTTGAAAAGTTTCGCGGCGTCGAAGACAAGCTGGGCACCCAGATGCGCGCCGTCGGTGAGGTGATGAGCATCGGCAAGACGTATAAAGAGGCCTTCCAAAAGGCGATTCGTTCGCTGGAGATCGGCCGTTATGGCCTGGGCTTTGCCAAGAATTTTCATAAACTTTCGTTGCCCGAGCTGATCGACAAGTTGCGCGAGCCCTCCAGCGAACGCCAGTTCCAGATGTACGAAGCCTTGCGCAAAGGGGCCAGCGTCGACGAGTTGTATGCCCTGACCTACATCAAGCCCTGGTTCATCCAGCAGATGAAAGAGTTGGTCGAGCTGGAAGAGCAGATTCTGTCCTATCGTGGCGGCATGCTCCCCGACGATCTCTTGGCTCGGGCCAAGAGGGACGGCTTTGCCGACCGTTATCTTGCCCGGCTCCTAGGGATCTCGGAGACGGAAATCCGCGAGCGACGCAAGGCGTTGGGCATTGCGCAGGGTTGGCATCCGGTGCCGGTCAGCGGGGTGACGGACGCCGCTTACTATTATTCGACCTATAACGCCCCCGATATAGTGCCCGCCAGCGATCGGCGCAAGGTGATGATCCTGGGCGGCGGCCCGAACCGCATCGGCCAGGGGATCGAATTCGACTACTGTTGCGTCCACGCGGCCTTTGCCTTGCGCGATGAGGGCCTGGAGACGATCATGGTGAACTGCAACCCGGAGACCGTCTCCACCGACTATGACACCTCGGATAAGCTCTATTTCGAGCCCTTGACGGTGGAGGATGTGCTGGGCATTTATGAGAAGGAGCAACCGGAAGGGGTCATCGTCCAGTTTGGCGGGCAAACGCCGCTCAACATTGCCCAGGAATTGGAGGAGGCCGGCGTGCGCATTCTGGGCACCAGCCCGGCCACCATCGCCTTGGCCGAGGATCGCGACCTCTTTCGCCAAAAGATGGCCAAGATGGGCATCCCTATGCCTGAATCGGGCATGGCCTCCTCCATCGACGAGGCGTTGGCCATCGCCGCCGAGTTGGGCTATCCTCTCATCGTGCGCCCCTCCTTTGTGCTCGGCGGGCGGGGCATGGAGATCGTCCACGATGAAGAGATGTTGAAGGAATATGTCGCCGCTGCCGTCGATGTCACCCCAGAGCGACCGATCCTCATCGATCGATTCTTGCAAAACGCGCTCGAAGTAGAGGCCGATGCCCTGTCCGACGGCTGCGAAGCCTTTGTGCCCTCTATTATGGAGCACATCGAGCTGGCCGGCATCCACTCGGGCGATTCGGCCTGCGTGATCCCACCGGTGAGCATTCCCCAGAAGCACATGAATACGATCTACGAGTACACCCAACGTATCGCCTGCGAGCTGGGCGTGGTGGGTTTGATCAACATCCAATACGCCATCGAAAACGATGTGCTCTATGTGCTGGAGGCCAATCCGCGCGCCTCCCGCACTGTACCCCTAGTGTCCAAAGTCTGCGGGATCAATATGGCCCGCATCGCCACCCAGTTAATGTTGGGGGCCAAGCTCGCCGACCTGAAGCTGAAACGCTTGCCCATTCCCCATTACGGAGTCAAAGAGGCCGTCTTTCCCTTTAGCTCCTACCCAGAGGTCGATCCGGTCCTGGGGCCGGAAATGCGTTCCACCGGTGAGGTGCTCGGCCTGGCCGATTCCTTCGGCTTGGCCTTCTTCAAGGCCCAAGAGGCGGCTCAGCCGCCCTTGCCGCTGCAGGGCACGGTTCTGATTAGCGTGGCGGAAAAGACCGAGGCGCTGGTCGAGATCGCCCGGGGGTTCGTCGAGTTAGGCTTTAAAATACGGGCCACCGAAGGCACGCATCGCTTCCTGAGCCAACACGGTATCCCTTCGGAGCAGATTTGGAAGCTGTACGAGGGGCGGCCCAACATTGTGGACGAGATCGTTAACAAGCAGATTAACCTAGTGATCAATACGCCCATCGGGCGTCGCAGCCAAATCGACGATTCCTACATTCGCAAGGCGGCGATCAAATACAAAGTGCCCTACATCACCACATTGGCCGCAGCCGCTGCCTCGGTCAAAGGGATCGCCGCCAGCCGCAAGGGCCTGGGCGAGGTCAAGTCGTTGCAGGATTACCATGCCGACATCGGACGCCAGCCCGCTGGCGAGGGGGCATAAACATGATGGAGGAGGCCCTTTCGCTCGTGGCCGAGTGTGCGCGGCGGCTGACTGCGCGTCGATGGACGTTGGGCGTGGCTGAATCATGCACCGGCGGGCTCATCTGTCATTGGATTACCTCGCTGCCGGGCAGTTCCGACTTTTTTATCGGCGGCGTCGTCTCTTACGCCAATCGTATCAAGCGCGATTTGGTAGGGGTGTCGGAGGAGCTGCTCATCGCCCATGGCGCCGTCAGCCGAGAGGTGGCGCAGGCGATGGCCGAGGGGGTGCGCCGCGCCCTACGCACCGAGGTGGGTATTGCGGTCACCGGCATCGCCGGGCCCACGGGCGGCACTCCGACCAAACCGGTGGGCACAACCTATATCGCCGTGTCTAGCCCGCTCGGCACCGTGGTGCAGCACCATGTTTGGCCTCATGATCGCGAGGGCAACAAACGCGCCTCGGCGCGCGCCGCTTTGGAGCTCCTTCTGCGACAGATCGCGGAGGACCGCGCCGGCCGAACTTTCTGAGGAAGGTTTTTCCCAGGGCCACATGCGTCAAAGGGCATGCCGTTGACGATACGCCTCGAAAGCAAAGACGGCCATGGCGATGGCTGCGTTGAGCGATTCCGCTCCCTCTGCCATGGGTAAGCGGGCCACATGATCGGCCAAAGCGCGTGCCTCCGGGCCTGGGCCGTGTGCCTCGCTGCCGATGATCAGCGCGCTTGGCCGCCTCCAATCGATCTCCCAAACGGTCGCTTCTCCTAAAGTATCGGCCAGGATGCACTGCTTACCCTGCATGAGCGAGGCGATCTCGGCCCAGGAAAGCCCGACCAGCACGGGCAGATCCAAATGGGCGCCCATGCCGGCGCGCACGACTTTGGGAGAGTAGGGATCGACACAACCCGGCGAGAGGACGGCTGCCTCCATGCCCGCGGCATGAGCGGTACGCAACATGGTGCCCATGTTGCCCGGGTCACGAAGGCGATCGAGCACCAGGGCCAGCGAGGCGCGCCGAGCGGCTTGTAGATCCGGCTCGGGCATCGGCATGACGACCACGATCCCCTGCGGGGTGACGGTAGCGGCAATAGATGCCAGGAGCTGCGGCGAGAGGCTCCATAACAAAGAGCTGGTGGCATCCAGCGCATCGAGCAAGGCCTTGCCTTCAGGAACGGCGACAAGATCGCTACTGTAAAAGGCCAAAGCGGGCCGATGTCCCCGTTGAAGCGCGTGGGCTGTCAACCGCAGCCCTTCGATCAGATAGCGCTTCTCTTGGTATCGGGCCCGCCTCTTGTCGCGCAGCGAACGAACGTACTTGAGGGTACTGTTATCAGGGTTAGTGATCGGTCCCAAAAAAGTCACGCAGCCCCTGCACAAATACCCGCGCCGAAAACCGGCCTACACCTCGGCCCGCGCCTGTCGGGCCACCTGCACCAGCGCCGTAAAGGCGGATGGATCCTGAACGGCCATGTCGGCCAGCATCTTGCGATTCACCTCGACGCCGGAAAGCCGCAGCCCTTCCATGAAGCGACTATAGCTCATGCCGTTCTGTCGGGCGGCCGCATTGATGCGCATGATCCACAAGCGCCGCAAATCGCGTTTGCGGTTGCGGCGATCTCGCGTCGCGTATTTCAACGAGGCAAGCATCGCCTCGTTGGCACGGCGGAAGAGGGCATGTTTTGTGCCCCTCTGCCCTTTGGTTATTTTAAGAACTTTTTTATGGCGTTGTCTCTTGGTAACGCCGTTGCTTGCTCTAGGCAATGGAGTGTTCCTTTCGTAAGCTAGTCTCATTCCCACCGGCTGAACACGCGCCGGAGAGGATGCCAGAGAGATTACCCGTTATACTTTTGGATATACGGCACCAGACGCTTGACGCGCTTGATCTCACCGCGCGTCTCCACTTCGATCATCTTCCAGGCCTCGCGCTTGGAACGCTTGGAGCGATTGCGGCGCAGGTGGCGTCGGTTGCTCCTGGTACGAACTAGCTTCCCCGAGCCGGTTAGCTTAAAGCGCTTAGCGGCGGCCTTGTAGGTCTTGAGCTTAGGCACTTGTGGGAATACCTCCAACAAATAGGATAAAGATTAAGCGGGCTTGTCGCTGGGAGCGAGGATCATGAGCATCGTCGCGCCTTCCATCGCGGGCTTTTGCTCCACAACGGACACATCGCTCAACTCCTCGGCCACTCGATCCAACAACTCGACCGCAATGTCTCGGTGGGTGATCTCACGTCCTCGGAAACGCACCCGCACCCGCACCTTGTTCCCTTCCGAGAGAAAACCGCGCGCCTGCCTGGTTTTGATCATGATGTCGTGATCGGCGATCTTGGGGCGAAGACGAATCTCTTTAACTTCGGTTTGTTTCTGGGCCTTGCGCGCCTCGCGCTCGCGGCGCTGCCGCTCGTACATGTATTTGCCATAATCCATGATGCGGCACACCGGGGGATTGGCGTTGGGCGCCACTTCCACTAGGTCTAGCCCGCGCTCTTCGGCAACGCGCAGCGCCTCGCGCGTCGGATAAATGCCCAATTGTTTTCCGGATTCATCGATCAGCCGAACTTCCCGGGCTCGAATCTCGCGATTGATTCGATTTTCTCTGTGGCTAATAGTTGCACCTCTCTCGTTTGTTTAGAACAAGGCGCCGGCCCGAGGCCGGCTGTTACACCCTTACAATAATAATGGTATCATACTTGGCCAAGAGTGTCAAACCCAAACACGCTCGACCCGACCGAACTCGCTAGGCATCAAAGAACCGGCCTTCAAGGCAAGCCCCTTTCGCCCCTGGGGCACGCAAAGCGGGAGCCCTTTGACAGGCCCCCGCTTATCCCAACCTACCAATGATCTTAGCGTTCGTTGAGGATGCGGCCATCGGCCATACGATACGTATAGTCGACGTATTCCTGCACCACCGGGTCATGGGAGCTCATGATGATTGTCACCCCCTCTTCCCGACTGATGTTTCTGAACAAGGCCATCACGTCCCGTCCGGTCACGCTGTCGAGCTCACCGGTGGGCTCGTCGGCCAGGATCAGGCCGGGCCGGTTCACCAACGCGCGGGCGATGGCCACGCGCTGCTGTTGGCCGCCCGACATCTCCTGGGGGCGGTGCTTAGCCCAGCGTGTCAGGCCCACCAATTCCAGGCATTCCATAACCCGTTGTCGGCGCTCGCGCCGCGAGGCCCCGACCATGCGCATAGGCAGCTCCACATTCTCAAAAGCCGACATGGTGGGCATGAGGGCGAACGATTGAAAAACAAAGCCGATGCGGCGGCGGCGAAGCTCCGTCAATTGCCGATCTGACAGTTGGGTAACATCCTGCCCAAATAGATAAACCCGGCCCTCTGTGGGATGGTCGAGCCCGCCGATGATGTTGAGCAACGTGGTTTTGCCCGAGCCCGACCGCCCCATCAAGGCGACGAACTCGCCGGAGGCGACGCGCAAATTCGCCCCACGCAGAGCGTGCACCTCAACCGCCTCGACATGGTAGACACGGGTTACTCCACTCGTGTCCACCACCCAGCCGTTATGTTCGTCCGTCACGATAGATCTGTCCATTCTTGCCAGCGTAGTCAAGGCTACCTGCCCCCTTTACCGAACAATCTGCGCAACCCACGGCTGGCATCGCCTAGACGAAGCCTCCAATCCTTCGGTCGTCGCTGTGGGCCCCACAGTTCGCTCACTTGCGAGACGCGGGCCGCCTGCGCGGAGGTGTCCTCTAACCCAACGGCCGGCGTGATCAGGATGCCCTGTTCGGTGAGTTCGATCTGGGCGCGGTCTGAGATGCCCATCGCTTCGAGATACTCGCGCGGGATCTGCAAACGCCCGGCATAATCCAACACCGCGTACTCGTGATAAGAGACATGATGTTCTTGGGCGGCCTCGCCGTTTCCCCCTTCAGGGCCTTCTGCCTCCTCGCCCGCGGCGGCGCCACTTTCTGCAGCCCGCAAGCGGCGCACGCGCTCGCTACTGGTCCGCCCGTCGCGGATGGTGACCACCCGGTCCACCTGATCGGCGATACGCGGATCGTGTGTCACGGTGACGATGGTCAGATTGTATTCCTGGTTCAGGTAACGCAGCGTGTTCAGGATCGTCTCGGCCGTCGCCGTGTCCACCTCGCCGGTGGGCTCGTCGGCCAGCAAGAGCACCGGCTTGTTGGCCAACGCCACCCCGATGGCCGTTCGTTGTTGCTCACCGCCCGATAGTTGCGCCAAGCCGTGATGCCGCCGCTCCCAAAGCCCGACGGCGTCCAAGAGCTCGCGCGTCCACTCCTTGCGCTCTTTGTAGGGCATGCCCGCAATGATCATGGGCAACTCTACGTTCTCCTCTACCGATAGGTAGGGGATCAGGTTGCGCGAGGGCTGTTGCCACAAAAAGCCCACCTTCCGCCGGCGGTAACGTGTCAGCGCAAAGGAGGAAAGCTTGAGCAGGTCTTGGCCGTCGACGATGGCTTTGCCCGCCGAGGGCCTGTCCAGGCCGCCCAAGATATTCATCAGGCTCGATTTGCCGCTGCCGCTGGGGCCGATGATGGCCATGAACTCTCCCCGGTCCACCATCAGATCCAGGCCCTGCAGGGCTACCACTTCGAGGTCTTGCACTTTGTAGATCTTGACCAGCCCATCACAGAGAATCATCGGGCCACTGGAATCAGTTGATGCCATCTTAGACCGCCTCTCCAAGCTTGACCGCCTCAAAGATCTTGAGGTGCAGCAAGAACCAGATCATGCCCGACACCGCGCCCACCAGCATGACGCCGAACACCGCATAGATCTTGAGGATATCATCCCACGCAATCAACACCACAAAGGGCGGCACGTCGATATTCCTGGCCGTGCCCACTTGCAAGAAGGGGATGAACAGCCGACTCACCCATACCCCTACGCTGGTGCCCGCCGTGGTGCCGGTGGCGATAAGCAAGAATTGTTCGAGCCCCAAGAAGCCGATCATCTGGCCGACCGACAGCCCGATGGCGCGCAACACGCCGAACTCGATGTAGCGCTGCCGGAAGGAGATGAAGGAGTGGAGCAGAAAACCGAGCAAGGTCAAGAGCGCTGCGGCGATAAAGCCGACGGAGAGGATGCCAAACACCCCCGTGCGCTCTGGGCGCCCCTGCTCCTTGGCGATGGCTTCGCGGCTGCCGCGCATGGCCACGACGCGGATGTCATAATCGAGCAGGGCGAGTTGGATTTGCTCCGGATCCACATCGGGATCCATGCGCGCCCACACGTCGTAGGGGAATATCCCGCCCATCTGCTCAAAGATGTATTCCAGGTTCCCGACAAAGAGGTATCGGTTCTCCTCGTCGTCCGGGTAGTAGGTCGGGAAATATTTCAGCACGTCGGCGATGATAAAGGGGATGTTCTTCCGCTCGCCCCATACCGACACCGTCAACTCGACCCGAGAGCCGATATCCAGCGAGTAATCGTACAGAAAGTTGGGGCTCACCAACAGCGCCGAGTTATCCAGCGCCAGGCGGTTCATGAGCGCGCCGAGCGAACTGTAGCTGAAATCTCGGCGGAAGAAGGCCACCTTGGGAAAATCGAGCCGGTCGATGCCGTAAAAGCGCCCTTGCGCCGACGATTTGCCGAGCGTGGCCACGGCCGGATAAGAGCCGACCCGCGTCACCGCGCGGATGCCGGGCACCTTCAAATGCTCGGAGACGGGCACAAAGATCCAACCGCCGATCTCCTCCGCTGCCGTCTCGGAAGCGGAGGCCCCCTCACCACCACTGGCGCCTCCCTCCAAGGCAGGGTTCTCTCCTGCCTCGGACAGGAAATAGTCTGCGCCGTAACGGTAGTACATGCGGTCGTGCAGGCTCTGATCCAACGTGCGCGCCATAGAGGCTGTAAAAGTGGCCAGGCTCAAGGTCAAGATGAGCAACAGCAGCGCGCCGGTATATTGTTTGGACACGCGGGCGAGTTGGCGCAGAGCCAGGACGACCGATACCGACTTGACCGTCTGCCCCGTCGCCCAGGCCAGGAATTCCATGATCAACGGGAAGAAACGGATGATCAAGAGCGAGACGGCAAAGATCGTCAGCGCCGGCACCAGGAAGAGCAGCGGATCGTTAAAGGGATCGCCACCTCCCTGCGTCGAGAGCACGTTGATCGTCCCTCGGTTTTTGAGGACATAGTATCCGTACCCGGCGGGGATCAACAACAGGAAATCCAAAAAGTAGCGCTGCCAGAAGGGGCGCTCCATGGCACGGGCGCGCTCCCGCTTGTAGGTGACGATGGTCAGCCGGGCGGCGCGCATGGCGGGCCAGAGGCTGGCCAAGAGCGCGATACCCACGCCCAGCAGCGCCATCCGCACGGCTCGCGGCGTGATGAACACCGGCAGCGGTTGGCGATCGCCGAAGGCCAGGAACGAGACTGTATTGCCCATGATCAGCGCCAGCCGCTCGCCGATGAAAAGGCCGCCGACGAGCCCGACGATGCCGATCAAGGCGCTCTCGAGGGCGTAAATACCGATGACCTGCATATCGCCCGTGCCACGGCTCTTGAGGATGGCGATCTCACCCCGCTGACGCTCCACCACCAAGCCGGAGATCAAGCCGATAAAATAGAGCACCAGGAGCAGAATGGGGATGGAGAACACATACAGAATGATCGTCATCACAAAAGTGGTCCAACGATAATTCTGCAATGCCTCCAACGGCGAAATGTCGAGCACCGTGTTGGCCAACAAGGTGCCCACGCGCGAGTTCACATAGTTGATGCGTCCCACCAGCCCCGGCACATCGTCGGTGCGGATCGCATCGCCGTTAAAAACGATGTACCAGATGGCGGCATAGATCTCTTTGTCCATCGAGGGCGCAATTCGCTGCATAAAGGTCTCTTGAGGCACCAACAGCGAATTGGTCAACGACTTGGGGTTGTAGAACCAGAAGGGATCGTTCAGATCCGTCGGCGCCCACACACCGGCGATGCGCACCTGGAATTGCACCGGCCTGGCCTCAACGGCGGTTTTATCGGTAGATGCCGCCGCAGCCGCCGCTTCAGCGCGCTTAAAGACCACGTACGTCTCGCCGGGCTGGAGGCCGGTTTCTTCGACAAACGCCTGGCTGACCAGAACGTCAATGATCTCGGCATCTGCCGAGGCCGGTGGCGGGAACTGGCCCTCCAGGAGGGTGATATGGTTTTGCAAATCGTCGACAAAGCCGAGGTTTACCCAGCCCAGAGGCTGGCGGATGCCGATATACGCCACCTCTGAGGCCGGAAAGAGCGAAAAGTTGTCGGTCTTGATGAAACGCGTCTCGGATTCGATGGGTAAACCGATGATGGCCGGCACCGTGGTGAGCAGGTACTCGTCGACGGGCTTGAAATCCTCCACTTCCACAGGGCCATGCCAGGCGCCGATGTAGCGATACATAAAGGCAAAAGGAGGCCTGGCCCGCGCCGAGTCGCCGCTTTCGTCGGTGGAAAGCTGCTCCTTAAGCACTTTAAAG
>JACIWY010000799.1 GCA_014360745.1 Chloroflexota bacterium | reverse complement strand
GGCCAGTTGGAAGAAAGCCTCGCCCTGCTCAGAGAACAACGCATCGCGCCCGTGGGTTATGAAGGGCGCATCGAGGACGATCGCCGCTGGACCTTTGTGCCCATGCTGGTCGTGGCCAACAAGGTGGATGATCAGGAGGCCGAGGAGCTGTTCGAGCTGTTTCAGGAGCTATTGGAGGAAGAATGGCCAATGGTCGCCGTCTCGGCGGAGACCGGCCGCGGCCTAGACGAGCTCAAGAAAGAGGTGTTCGAGCGGTTGGGCATCATCCGCGTTTATGCCAAGCCACCCGGGCAACGACCCGACCTGGACGCTCCCTTTGTGCTTCGTCGTGGTGCCACGGTAGAAGAGTTCGCCGGCCGGGTGCACAAAGATTTTCTGGAGCAGCTCGTCGCCGCCCGCGTCTGGGGCAGCGCCGAATACGACGGCCAGATGGTGGGCCGCGATCATGTGCTTCAGGATGGCGACATCGTCGAGCTGCGCACCTGACGTATACGCGCCGCTTAGCGGCCGGCCTTTTTCCTCGCAGCCAATTGGCCGGCCAGCTTGATAGCGGCCACCATGCTCTCCTCGCTGGCTAACCCCTTCCAGGCGATGTCGAAAGCGGTGCCGTGATCCACCGACGTGCGCACCACCGGCAGGCCCAGCGTAACGGTGATGCTGCGCTCAAAGCCATGGGTTTTGATGGGAATATGCCCTTGATCGTGGAACATGGCCACCACTACATCGAACTCGCCGCGAATGGCGCGGAAAAAGACCGAATCTGCAGGGATGGGGCCTCTGGCGTCGATCCCCTCGACGCGCGCCATCTCCACCGCCGGCCCGATGGCCTCGATCTCCTGACGGCCCATCAACCCCCCGTCGCCGCCGTGAGGGTTCAAAGCGGCCACCGCCACCCGCGGTCGCTGGATGCCCATCTGGCGCAGGCCTACGTCGGTGAGGCGGATGGTCTCCAACACGTTATCGCGCGTGATCAACCCGGCCACCTTTTCCAGGGGCACATGGCGGGTCACATGGACCACGCGCAGCCCTTCCGTGGCCAACATCGTGG
>JACIWY010000798.1 GCA_014360745.1 Chloroflexota bacterium | reverse complement strand
TTTCGCTCGGTTTCGATTTCCAACACGGGATTTTCTCTTTGCGATGTGTCTTAGCACCATGATATTACCTCCACAAGTGACTATTATTCCTCTTTTCATGTTTTTCCGTAGATTGCATTGGATAGATACTTTTAAGCCTCTTATTGTGCCTAGTTACTTTGGAGGTGGTGCTTTTGCTATTTTTTTGGTTCGTCAGTTTATTATGACGTTGCCTATCGAGTTGGATGAAGCTGCCCTGATGGACGGTGCCTCTCGAATCTCTATCCTATGGAAGATCATTTTGCCCAATTCTGGGCCTGTGCTGGCTACAGTGGCCATCTTTGCCTTCATGGGGCATTGGAACGATTTTCTGGGGCCGTTGATTTTTTTGAACCAAGTGGAAAAATTTACCATTCCTCTGGGGCTATGGTTCCTGCGTGCCAATGTGGGTGAACCCGGTCTGCCGAAGGATAACTTGTTGATGGCTGGTACCGTCATGGCGACGGCGCCCATCATCATCATTTTCTTTGCTGCGCAGAAATATTTCGTGCGCGGTATCGCCACTACCGGTTTGAAAGGGTAAGAGCATAGTGGGCACAGATCCGATCATAGCCGTCACTATCGGAGATCCGGCGGGCATTGGCCCGGAGGTTACGGCCAAGGCGCTCAAGCACGAGGAAACTTGGGCAGGGTGTCGGCCGTTGGTCATCGGCGACGCCCGTGTGATGCAGCGGGCGGCCGAATTGGCCGGCGGTGGGCTGACCTTTCGCGCCATATCCGAGCCCCGCCAGGCGCGTTATGACCCTCGATCGCCCGACGTGCTGGATCTGGCGAACGTGGATCTCGACGCGTTCGAGCCGGGGCGGGTTTCGGCGGCGATGGGCCGCGCGGCCGTGGATTACATCGAAAAGGCGGTCGCGCTCGTCCAGTCGGGAGAGGTTGACGCCTTAGCCACCGGCCCGATCAACAAGGCGGCGATCAACGCCGCCGGCGTGCCTTTCATCGGCCACACTGAGCTATTGGCCGACATGCTGGGCGAGCCCAAAGTGACCACGATGTTGGCCACGGAA
>JACIWY010000797.1 GCA_014360745.1 Chloroflexota bacterium | reverse complement strand
TTCGCATTGTTGATCCTTGTCGCCACGATTCTGACAGCCTGCAAAAGCGCGGGCGGCAAAGCTCAAGGGGAATTTGTGTTCGGTGTCATCCTCGTGGGGCCTTATAACGACCATGGTTGGAGCGAAGCACACTATACGGCCGGCAAGTACGTCGAGGAAAAGGTGCCCAACACCAGGATGATCTATTTTGACAAGCTTAACCCCGCCGACCGCAAGGGAGTAACCCTGGAACAAGTGGTCGATGACATGGTGAACGATGGGGCCAAGCTCATCTTTACCACGTCGGACGATTTTGCCGCTGACACCGACGTGGCCGCGGCCAAACATCCCGACATCGATTTTGTGCACATCTCGGGAGACCATGCGCGTACGGGCAAGGCGCCGGCCAACGTGGCCAACTATATGGGCAAGATGTATTACATGAAGGCCGTCGCCGGTTGTGCCGCCGCCCTCAAGACCCAGACCGGGCAAATCGGCTATCTGGGCCCCCTGATCAACGACGAGACGCGCCGCCTGGCCTCCGCGGCCTACCTCGGCTGCCGCTATTGCTATGAAAAGTATCGTCAAAAGAACCCGGACGATCTGCGCTTCACCGTGACCTGGATCGGCTTCTGGTTCAACATCCCCGGCGTGACGCTCGACCCCACCGAAGTGACGGACAATTTCTTTAACTCCGGGGTCGATGTGGTCATCTCCGGCATCGACACGACGGAGGCGATCGTGCGCGCCGGGCAACGCTACGATCAAGGCCAAAAGGTGTGGGCCATCCCCTACGATTATGAGGGGGCGTGCAGCGAAAAACCGGAGGTCTGCCTGGGGGTGCCCTACTTTAACTGGGGGCCCAAGTATGTCGAGTTTGTCCAAAAATCGCGCGCCGGGGAATTCAATCAAGTCTGGGAATGGGAAGGCCCGAACTGGCGGGACATCAACAACCGCGACAAGTCGGCGGTCGGGTTCAACTTTGGGCCAGCCCTGAGCGACGAAGAGAAAAAGATCCTCCAGGAGTACATCCGCGAGTTGGGTAGCGAAAAAGTCAAACTCTTTGTAGGGCC
>JACIWY010000796.1 GCA_014360745.1 Chloroflexota bacterium | reverse complement strand
GCGGCCACTGGCACGCCGGGCGGCATTTGGGCCACAGAGAGCAGTGCATCTACCCCCTTTAGAGCTCCGGCCTCGAGCGGAACGCCTATCACCGGTATCAGCGTGTAGGCGGCTATTGCGCCTGGAAGCGCAGCGGCGAGGCCAGCCATCGCGATTATCACGCCTATTCCGCGCTCCGCAGCGCGCTTGGCGTAAGATGCCACGTCGTCGGGGGTCCTGTGAGCAGAAGCTATGGTTATTTCGTAAGGGATCGACAGCTCCTCAAGCAGCTTTGCGGCTTCTTTCCCTCGTTCGAGGTCAGATTTGGATCCGATGACGATTCCCACCTTGGCGCTCATCGCGCATCTCCTCCTTTGTTGGGCGTTTTGGGCGACAACGCCTGCCAGGCTATGTCGCGCCTGTAATGCGCTCCTTCGAAGCCTATGGCCGATGCGCCTCTATATGCCTTGGCGCGCGCTTCCTCGAGCGACGGGTCCAGTCCGACTACGGTCAAGACCCGTCCGCCGCTCGTGACCAACTTCTCGCCGTCCCTTTTCGTGCCGGCGTGGAAGATCAGGACCCCTTCTGTCTTTCGGGCCTCCTCCAAGCCGCTTATCTCGAAGCCCACGTCGTAATGGCCGGGATAGCCCCCGGAGGCCATCACCACTCCAACGGCACAGCCTTTCGCCCTGATGGCGCTTAACGGCTCGGATTTTGCCACCGACAGCATGACTTCGCCCCAATCGACGTCGCAGATCGGCAAGACCACCTGCGCCTCCGGGTCGCCGAACCGCGCGTTGTATTCCAAGACCCATGGCCTTTCGTCGCGGTCCACCATGAGGCCGAGGTATATGACGCCTCGATAGTCTATGCCTTTTGCTTTCAACGCACGAGCGGTGCCATGGGCGATCTCTTCAATGCGCCCGATGAGGGCTTTGCTCGCCCAGGAAACCGGGGCATACGCGCCCATGCCACCGGTATTGGGCCCCTTGTCGCCGTCGAGGGCGCGCTTGTGGTCCTGGCTTAAGGGAAGCAGGCCTGTATTTTTGCCGTCTATCAGGAGCATCGCCGTGAG
>JACIWY010000795.1 GCA_014360745.1 Chloroflexota bacterium | reverse complement strand
CGACCAGATCCGCTTCGGGGTCGATCAGGTCGATCTTGTTCAGCGCCAGGATCATCGGCTTGTCTCTGACACCGAGATCCTCTAATACTTGCTCCACCGCAGCGATCTTGGGCAAAAGATTTTTGTCGGCCACATCCACGATGTGCAGGATGATATCCGCCTCGCGCACCTCTTCCAAAGTAGCCTGGAAAGCAGCTACCAACTCCGTGGGCAACTTTTGAATAAAACCGACCGTATCGGTGAAAAGCACCTGTTTCCCGCCGGGCAAGTCCACCCGTCGCGTGGTGGGGTCCAGCGTGGCGAAGAGTTTATCCTCTACCAACACTTCGGCACCCGACACTCGATTGAGCAAGGTGGATTTGCCCGCGTTGGTATAGCCCACGATGGCTACCACCGGCAACCCTCGCCGTCGACGGCGTCGACGTTTGAGGCTACGCTGCCGCCGCACCTCCTCCAATTCTTCACGCAATTGGGCTATGCGTCGTGCAATATCCCTACGATCTGCCTCAAGTTGGGTCTCGCCCGGGCCGCGCAGACCCACACCGCCCACGCCTTGGCGCGACAGGTGTGTCCACATGCGCGTCAAGCGTGGCAAGCGATAGATATATTGAGCCAACTCGACCTGCAAAGCACCCTCGCGCGTGCTGGCATGCATGGCAAAGATGTCCAAGATCAAGGCCGTCCGATCGAGGATCTGGAGCTCCGTCTGTTGCTCCAAGTTGCGTAGTTGAGCCGGTGATAACTCGTCATCAAAGATGACCAGATCGAAACCCAGTTCCGCGCTCAGAGCCTTGATCTCTTGAACTTTGCCCGAGCCGATATAGGTGCCGGGGTTGATCTTTTCCAGGTTCTGCCAATCTTGGCCCACTACCTGGAGCCCGGCGGTCTCCGCCAGCCGCGACAACTCCTCCAGCGAGTCCTCGACGTCGAACAGCGGCTTGGCACCATACACCTGAACGCCGATCAGGTAGGCTCGACGGGGGCCTTGGGTCGGCCCCCTAAAACGGACTTGGTCGGCAAACGTGATCAGATCTTTGATAATCTTTCTCCTGCTTCTTT
>JACIWY010000794.1 GCA_014360745.1 Chloroflexota bacterium | reverse complement strand
CCTGCGTGCCTCGACCCGGAATAGCCGCGCGATCTCGGCCGCGGCCTCACGCTCGCCGCGTGCGCCTTTGCGTTGTGATTTAGTGCCCATTAGCTCTACTCTCACGAATAGCCTGCGAGGCGGGTCCGGGGAGTCTCGAGCACAGACGCTCACGCCACCCCGCCTCGCAGGTGTGAAAAATTACCGTCGCCACGGCGGCGTACCAGATGAGGCCTGTTGGGGTCGACTCGTTGCCACGTCCCGCTTCTCGTAACCACGGATGACGTTATCAATCTCGTCGGTGTCTAGACGTTTCTTGCAGGCCACCTTGATCACCAGCGGCAGGTTGTGCAGTTCGGTGCTGTCGCGTGGAGTCAAAACGCCGACTGCCCGGCAGATGGCCGAAAGCTCAGCCCGGGCGATCTTCACTGCCATCTCGTTGGGGTTGTCCAGGTTGAGCCGCGCCCAGAGTTGTCGGCCCTTGTGCTCCCCCTCGAGAATCGTGAAGGTCAGCTCGAGGTAGCTGCCCGTGCCTGCCTTGTTCGGCTTCATCTCCGAGGCCGTGATCATCGCCAGGTACTTCCCGGCGGGGATGGGATCGAAGGTGGTTGCGGGCTCAACTTGAGAAGCATCAAATCCGGCCAGATTGACCATGCTTTCAGTCTCCTTGTGGTTTGGGGTTGTGGTTACTGATCGCCGCCACAAAGGCCGGCCACGACAACGGCAGGCTCTCCGCAATACCATAGCGGTTCTTGGCCACCAGTTGCGGCGTCTCGCACAGGACGAGCTCCCGCTCCTGGCCCACCAGACGGATCGCCCCCACGAAGTCCGACCATTCGATCATCGTGTTGGCCAGCTCGGGGTGGATCTCCGGGGCGGACTTTTCCAGCTCGATCCCGTCGATCGTGGTGAGCGAACGGCGGGCGGCGTGGGCCAACAAGAGCACGGCCACGCCCGAGTTGACTAGCCGGTCAAGCACGGGGAGCAGGTACTGGTAGACGTAGTTCTTTAAGACTTGCCGGCCGTTGCCGTAGCCGCCGTGCGAGCGGTTCAAGGTCTGCTTCATGCCGGTGGGCGTGCC
>JACIWY010000793.1 GCA_014360745.1 Chloroflexota bacterium | reverse complement strand
TCCAACAACCACCACATCAAAACGATCGCGCATGCCACTCCCCCGACCTCCAGGTGATGCCTTTAGTTTACAGTAAGGCCGCAAAAAGGCAAATGCGCCTTTATTTTTGACGATCTCGGCTGCACTCCGGGCAAAGGCCGTAGACGACGAGCTGCTTGCCCTGCACCTTCACGCCGTCGGGCACATCGACGTGAGGAAGGGCTTGACCTAAAAGGCAGATCATCTTGCCGCAACTCAGACAAAGAAAGTGGGAATGGTCCCCGGGGCAGCCGACGACGTCGGGATCGTGGGCGCAAAATCTCCACTTGCCGTCGACGCCCTGGACCTTATGCGCCAGCCCTGCTTCCTCCAAGAGATACAAGTTTCTGTATATAGTGACCCGATCCAACTCTCCTCTTAAGGCCTCGGCCACTTCGCCGTGAGAGGCCGGCCTGCCGATGCGATATAGGGTCTCCAAGACCGCCTCCCTGGCGTCGGTGGGCCTCAGGCCTGCCCTTTCCAAGATCTTGTTGTAGTCTGTCATGGCCTATTGGCAAAAGGGCACACTGGGAAGTTGCACGCGGCACAATGGCGGCAAAGCCCCCCGACGCCCCATCGCCTCGCCTCCCCTTTAAGCGGCACGACTCCGGCAAAAAGCCTCTCGAGCAACACGTCCAGCGTGGTCCACTCGTCGTGCACGACGCACGCCGGAGCCCCAACTATAAAGGCGCTTCCACGCTTGGCGAGCATCAACATAGTGCCCGGAAGGGCCGGTACCCCTTGGAATATCACCTCATTGGATGTAGATGCTATGGCCGACGGCGTGCAGTCATCCGCGTCGACGCTCATGCCGCCCGTGCATATTACGAGATCGGCCCCGTCGTGCAGGAACGATTCGATGGCGCCCTCGATCTCTCCTTGGGCGTCGCCCACTACGACCTGCCCGATGAGCGAGCCGCCGAACCTACGGACTTTCTTCTCGAGTTTGGGGCGGAAGGCATCGGATATCAACCCGTCGGCCAATTCCTTCCCTGTGGTCACAAGCGCTACGCGCAAATTGATAAATGGGGCCACCCCCATGGGCTT
>JACIWY010000792.1 GCA_014360745.1 Chloroflexota bacterium | reverse complement strand
GAACCGTTGCGCACGTACCCCTCAATTCCTACAGCTCATCGAGAGGCAACCGCTTCCCCACCCACGGTTGAACCCGCTCAAAAGCCTCGGCGTACTGGATGGCATTGTTGCCACAGAGCCGTTGCGCCTGAAAAGCCCGCAGCCTGGCCTGATCAGTGTACCAAGCAGGCAAAAAGCCCTGTGCGCGATGAAAAGCCTGCAAAGCCCGTAACTTGGTCTCCCAAACCTCGGTAATGTCCACATACAGATCGGGATTAAAGCCCTCCAGCTCCGTCAACGGGATCGTGGCCTCAAAGAGAAAGATGGGCGGTCGGCGGGCCGGCCTGCGCTCCGATTCGAGGCCGGGCGCTCCGGCCACCTGCGCCGCGCGCAGTACCAGACGGTAGCAGGTATCGTGATCCACGCTCACCGGGTCCGGGCCGTGATGGGTGACGATGGCATCGGGCCTGAACTCCCGGATCTCTTCGGCCAACGTCTTGACCCGCTCCATGGTGAAATCGAAGCTCAGATCGCCCCAGTCGAGGAAACGAATCTCGGCGCCGATGATCTCGGCCGCCTCCTTGCCCTCTTGGACGCGCACCGCCTTGACCTCTTCGATCGACGGTTTGGCCCCGCCGGCGTACAAGCCCCCTGATTCGGAACGTTCCCCGTTGGTCAGAGCCACCACCCGCACCTGTCCCCCTTCTTTGACGGCTTTGGCCAACGTACCTCCCGATCGCGAACAAAAATCCGCCACATGCGCGCTAAATGCCAGGATACGCATCGGTTTCCCCCTTTATTCCGATTCTACTGCCTGGATCAATGCCCTGATATAGCCCAGGCAAAAGGCGCGTGCGCGATGGCCCATCCGCGAATCGATCGCCGAATGGGGCACATGATCGGGCACCAACACGCCATCATAACCGACCTCTTTATAGATCTTGATCGCCTTCCACATATCGATGTCGCCTTCGTCGGGAAAGACCTCGTCGAATTTGAGAAAGCCCCCACGGATATTGCGGAAATGCACCCAAAAGATGCGGTTGCGCTCGCCAAGATAACGCCCGCCATCATACAGCTGATGGGC
>JACIWY010000791.1 GCA_014360745.1 Chloroflexota bacterium | reverse complement strand
ACGCAAGGCTCGCCGTTCGCCGACGACTTGGCCGCTTGGAGTGCGCTATTATTGGGCTCATTATCTTTGCTGCGCTTTGAATGGCCGACGATGATATGGCCATTACTTGCTCTTTTTATACCGCTCCGCGCCACAAACATGCGCCATCTGGAGGCGACCTGGCGCACGTGGCTGCGCGTGTTGCTCGTATCTTTGGCCCTGGGCTTTGTCATTTCGGTCGCCGTGGCTCCCTTTTACCTGGCCACCCGCGCCATCTATTTGCTCGCCATGCCTCGCCTATACAGCTTGCTTCTCATCGCTGCTGTGGTGATGGGCCTTTTGGTTTGGGCGCTCAAAATGAGCGGGGGGCAGCTTTGGGCTTGGGCAACGGTTATAGCTCCCTGGATAAGATGGGCTGTGGTCGGAGGTTGGTTGCTTTGCATCCTCTACGCCGGGGCGAAATTATGGCAAAGCGGCCTTGGCGCCTCCTTCCCGGGCTGGCTGCTACAATACGTCGGTGCGCCGCTCGTCGTATTGGGCGCACTCGGCGCGATCTGGTTCACCAGTCGGAACCGCTCCCAGGCCGCGGAATTGACCGCGCTCCTGGGTCTGGGGGCCTTCTTTAGCTTGCTTTATTCGGCCCGCTCGTTGGTCATGCCGGTACACCCCTGGGCCATCCGTCGCGCGGTGCCCATTGTCTTGCCCGCGTTGGCTGCCGGAGCAGGATGGCTGCTCGCCGATGGCCTACCCACCCTTTGGCAGCGAGTACGACGGGGGGACTTCACTGCGTTCACACGTCGGTTTGGCCCTGCGCTTTGCGCCGTAACCACGGCAGCAGTGGCTTGGTCGGCGATAAAGCCGATGCTGCCCTTCCTGACCTACGTCGAACGGCAAGGCCTTTACACACAACTGGCCTCTTGGGCCGACAGCCTGCCCGAGGACGCCGTGCTGCTCTTTGGCCAAGGCCCGGTCGCTGAGCGATTGACTCAGGCTATGGAGATGATTTTTGGCCGGCCCTCGTTCGTGTTGCAAGATACGGGCGCCCTACGTAGCGAATCGCCGGTGACGGATCACCTGGTACGCTCTGCA
>JACIWY010000790.1 GCA_014360745.1 Chloroflexota bacterium | reverse complement strand
GACCTACCTGCCGTATTTGCGGCGCATCATTGCCGGTTTTGAGCGCCATTGGGTACAGAACGTTTGGATCTGGCGTGCCCCCTATGCCCAACCCGTTATCGGCACCCAATACTCGACGCTGCGCCCTCCTTTTCGCACTCCCATCCCTGGCCTCTGGCTTTGTTGCATGGCCCAGGTCTATCCCGAGGATCGAGGCATGAACTATGCCGTCGCATACGGGCGCAAGGTGGTTGCCGAGATGCTCGCCGAGCTGTCTTAATTGCAACGAAGCAATGCTTCTATCTCCTGGCGATAGGGCATAGCCGCCATTGCCCCCATTCGCGTCACGGCAATGGCCCCGGCCGCGCAGCCATAACGCACCGCTTCGTACAAGCTATCCCCTCGGGCCGCGCCGAATGCCAGCCCGGCGGTAAAAGCATCGCCGGCTCCGGTCGTGTCCACCACCGGCACGGGAAACGCCGGCACATGGAACGTATCCTCCGCCGTTCGTACCAACGCCCCCCGTGCACCCAGTTTGAGCACCACAGATCGGGGCCCCATGGCCAAAAGCTCATCCGCTGCTTGTTCTGCGCTTTTATCATCGCGCAGTGGGTAGCCCAGCAACATCTCGGCCTCATATTCGTTAGGCGAAAACACAGCCGCATCGCGCCAGATATCCGGGGCGTAGGGGCGCGGCGGTCCCGCATCCACTATCACCGGCACATCATGTCCCCGCCCCAGATTCACCACCGTACGCACACACTCCTCCGAGACCTCCAAATTCACAATGATCGCGCCCAGCCTTGACCACCAGCCATGTAACGCATCACACACCCGCCGAGCCGTCAAGCACCGGTTGGCCCCTTCAACCAGCAAAATAGTGTTTTCCCCGCCATCGTCCACCATGATCAGAGCTGTGCCAGAGCTTATATCCTGCTCGACGCTGACGCCAGCCAACACTACACCCTCGCTGCGCAACGTCTCTAGGATACGTTGGCCAAAGGCGTCTCCGCCCACACAGCCCACCAACAATGCCTCGGCTCCCATACGGGCCAAGGCCACCGCCGAGTTGCCCCCCTTGCCACCCAGA
>JACIWY010000079.1 GCA_014360745.1 Chloroflexota bacterium | reverse complement strand
GGATACATCCGGGCACAATAGACGAAAATCGCGGTTGGTAATGCGCTCATGTTCCTGCAAAAAACGCAGGGCCTCGATCTGACGCGGGTTTAGCTCGTCGCCATAGAGCAGGCTCAGCTCATCGATGGCATTGTTCAAGATGACGGTAAAGCTGCGCCCCGTATCGCGAAACTCGGGCGCAGGGTGATGTTCTCGCGCCATGGTTTCCATGATAATGTCGATGCCCTGGCCAAGCTCTTCAATGTAGCCCCAATAATAGAGGCCGCGCACCAGACGTGGATTGCGCGAATAATGCTCGTCGAGGATATTTTCCAGGGTAATATGCCCTGGCAATCCTCCGGGCGACATGATCTCCATGCGATCGTCAAAGAGGCGGATCTCGATACGCTGACCGGTGATGGTATAGTCACGGTGACAGATGGCATTGACCACCGCCTCGCGGACGGCCTCCGGCGGATAGGCATAGTGTTCCTGACGCTGCAAGCCATTCACCGTCGGCTGCTGATGGATTTCTTCAAAGAGAACCTCCCAGGTTTTCTCCACCAGGCGTGCCGCCGGGCCGGCCAGCTCGACCCGCCGCAAGTAGCGTTCGGAGGAAAGCGCGGCCTCGCGCACACTCGTCCCTTTGAAACGCACAATGAGCACGCCGGCCTGCGGGAAATAATATTGGGGGTTCTTGCCAAAGAGTAAAATGCCAGCCACCGTGGGGTTGCCCGCCGCATCTATAGCCCCCGCATCGCGCAACAATTCGTCACGGGTCAATGTCTCGCCGCGAGGACCACGCCGCAGACGATTGCGCTCGTATTCCTGGATGATCGCCTCGTCGAGATCCTCAAGGCTTGCCCCAGGGACGAGGTCATCCTCAAAGCTCAACACCGGGGCGGGGTGGCGACCGCGTGCCACCTGCTCCGGCTCGAGGCGCACGTTGAGGGTGCCGGAGCGCACAAATACCTCTCGCCCCTGAAGGCTAAGCACATAGGGAGTGGGCTTGACGGCCACGGTCGCCACGGCGCCCTTGGGGGTCTCTTCGATGCGCCACTGGGGCAGATCGTTCAGGCGCAAGGAGGGAGTACAAAGGTGCAGGCTGCGGGTCAAGATCGCCTCAAACGACTCGGACACATCCGAGATGACCTGGCCGCGTTCGTCCATGCCGACGATGATGGTGCCGCCGACGCTGTTGGCCATGGCCACGATGGTTTGGGCCAGTTTCTCGGCCTCGGGCTCCGGCAGGAACTCGATCATCGGGCCACGACCTTTGGCGACCAGGCTTTTGATATTCATCGGCCTCCTCCCTCGAAGGGCGGCCTCACAAGACGATGGCAAAAGGATACGTAATGAGCCAGGAATTGCCTTCTTTGCGCAACTCGATGAACAGTTGGCTCCGGCCCGCCGTGCCGCCTACATTCGCGTAGAGAGTTACACGGTAATAGCGGTGGGTGCGAGTCTCACACAGTTTTTCTGCCTCTACTCGCTCAAAGGGAAAGGGCTCGTCGCCGGCCAAACGCCGTAGCTGGGCAATGAACTCGCTCTTGGTAATGGGCCGGCCGTAAATATCGGTGAGGCGCCCACGGTCGGTCATTTGATAGATGGTTTCATAGTCACCGGCGGAAAGGGCGGCGAAATAATCCTGGATGGCACGCACGGGGGTATAACCCAGGCGCTCGCCATAAAAATCATAGAGCTGGTAGACGACGAGGCCCAAGACAAGCAAGATGGCCAGGATGCCCACCACGCGCAAGATGGCTATATAACGTTGTAAGGACCGGCGCATAGACAATGATCACCTCGATCACAAAATAGCCTACGACTTTTGGCGAGAAGACGAGGGAGAACGACGGGTCGGTTTGCGCGTGGCCGGGCGACGAGCCCGTCTGCGCGAGGCCGCCTGTCCACGCCCTTCCTTCTCCGACTCACCGCCCTTGGCAGGAGAGGACACACGTTGGTCGGACGGAGTTTCAGAGCTTGGAGGGGGCTGTTCTTGCACCTTGGCCACACGTTGGCGGGTGGAAGTAGGTTGGGTTTGTCGAGGCGCCGAGGGCGCGCGCTTCACATGCGCAACCGGCGCTAGCGGAGCGGGCTGAGCAGCGCCTTCGCCGCCTTTCCCCTCCTCGACAGAACGCTTTGCCAAACATGCGATGCCGATGGCGACATCGCCTTCGGCGAGGGCGATGATGGCGCCTCGGCGCGAACGAGTCACCAGGCGACCCCAAGTAGCCCGATCGCGCGAAGGCACATTTTTCAGGGGCTCGCGCACCATCGAGCCGTTGCGAGTGCTCACAACGATTTCTTCGTCGGGCAACACCACGCGCGCTCCCACGACCGGGCCGGTATCTTCCAGCTTGGTGCCATCCACGGTATAGCTGCCCTGGCCGCCGCGCCCTTGAAGGATATATTCCTTGATCGGCGTGCGTTTGGCATAGCCCTGCGCCGTGAGCACGACGAGCTCACCATGCTCGCGCACCAAGTCCATATCGACGAGCGCATCCTCTCCTTCCTGGAGGCTGACCCCTTTGACACCGGTGGCCGAACGCCCTTGGATACTGATCTCATCCTCAGCGAAACGGATCGCCCTGCCCTGGGCGGTGACGGCGATCATCTCGCCACCCCCCTTGGTGGCCAGCGCGCGGACCAGAACATCCCCTTCGGCCAGCCCCATGACCTCGATCGGCTCGCGGCTGAGTGATTCGAGCTCGGTCAACGCCAAGCGTTTTACCTTGCCCTGTCGGGTGGCCATGGTCACATAACGTCCGGGCTCGCAAGCCGGCACGTGAAGCACATCGACCACACGCTCGCCCTCCTCAAGGCGCACCAAGGTGGAAACCGCCAAGCCTTCGGGTTGTTGAGCGGCATCGGGAAGCTGGTGCGCGGGCAGAGCAAAGGCCCGCCCCCGGTCGGTGAAAAAGATCACCCGCTCCTGCGAGGAACCTTCAAAAGCGGCCAACAGGCCGTTCTGTTCGCGGATGGCAAGGGTCGAGGTCACGTCGTCCCTTTGGCCATCGGCGAGCGGCGAGCGGCGGACAAAACCCTCGCGAGTGACGACGACCCACAGCTCCTCATCGGGCACGAGGTTATCCGTACAATACTTGCTCTGGCCATTGAGCTCGGTAATGGTTGTGCGACGCGGATCGGCGTATTTCTTTTTCAGTTCGA
Organism: Chloroflexota bacterium; assembly: GCA_014360745.1. Classification (GTDB taxonomy): domain Bacteria; phylum Chloroflexota; class Anaerolineae; order UBA1429; family UBA1429; genus JACIWY01. The sequence goes on along the minus strand of JACIWY010000079.1, from coordinate 8,069 downwards.
GGAGATCTTCTTGGATCAGGCCCAAAATCTTGCTCTTGCTTTCCAATAAACCTTCGAGATAGGCGATCCTGGCAGTGATTTGATCATACTCTTCCTGGATGCGTTTGCGCTCCAGGGCGGCCAGCCGGCGCAACTGCATATCCAACACCGCCTGAGCCTGGATCTCGGTCATTTTGAATTTGCGCATCAGGTTGTTGCGCGCCGTATCCGCCGTTTGCGAACGGCGGATGGTCTCGATCACCTCGTCCAGATGGTCGAGGGCCAATAACAACCCCTCAAGGATATGGGCTCGCGCTCGGGCACGCTCTAGCTCGTAACGGGTGCGCCGCACGAGGACGTCACGACGATGCTCGATGTAATGCAAAAGCACACGCTTGAGCGAGAGCAGTCGAGGCTCGCCATCCACCAGGGCCAACATGTTAACCCCAAAGGTGTTTTGCATCTGCGTGTATTTGAGCAGATCGGCGAGCACCGGCTCGGGATCTTGGTTGCGCTTGAGCTCGATGACGATGCGCATACCGGTGCGATCCGACTCGTCGCGCAGGTCGCTGATACCCTGGATGCGATCCTCACGCACCAAAGAGGCAATACGCTCGACGAGGGTGGATTTATTCACCTGATAGGGCAGCTCGGTGACGATGAGAGCCTGATGGCCGCCGCGTAGCTCCTCCAGGTGCACACGAGAACGGGTGATCACGCGACCCTTGCCGGTCGCATAGGCCTGACGAATCCCCTCGGTGCCCAGGATGGTGCCGCCGGTAGGGAAATCGGGGCCGCGCACGAAGCGCATCAACTCGTCGACGGTGACATCATCGGCCTGGTCATAGCGATCGATCAAGTATATCAGGGCGTCGACGATCTCCCCTAGATTATGGGGTGGGATGTTCGTGGCCATGCCCACGGCAATGCCACCCACGCCGTTGACTAGAAGGTTGGGCAGCTTGGCCGGCAACACCTCCGGCTCCTGAAGGGAACCATCGAAATTATCGACCAGATTAATGGTATCCTTGTCGATATCGAGGAGCATCTCCTCGCCGAGCGCCGTAAGGCGAGCCTCGGTGTAGCGCATGGCGGCAGCCATATCGCCGTCAATGGAGCCAAAGTTGCCCTGGCCGTCCACTAGGGTATAGCGCATGGAAAAATCCTGCGCCATGCGCACCATAGCGTCATAAACGGCCGAATCACCATGAGGGTGATACTTGCCCAACACCTCGCCGACGATGCGGGCGCTCTTGCGCGTGGGCCGATCGTGCAAAAGGCCCATGTCGTACATGGCGTAGAGGATGCGCCGCTGCACCGGCTTCAGGCCATCGCGCACATCGGGCAAGGCCCGTGCGGTGATCACGCTCATGGCGTAGCTCAGGTACGCCGAGCGCATCTTTTCTTCGATATCTACCCGTTGGACGAGCCCAACTTCCATACAGCCTCCGACTATTAGCGCCCCATTCCGGTCACGTCATCGGCCTCGACGAGGGTCGAGCCGATCCCCTCGCCGGCCAGGCGTTCATACAAGTATTCCCAGGCAGCAGCAAGCCTTGCCGAGACTTCTTGGGCGCTGCGCCCTCGGGTGGAAAGGGTGATCGTAAAGCGCACATCGGCGCCGTACCTGCGCGCCCGCGATTTGATATAGACCTCCGGATGCTTTGCAGCCACTTGTTGTAAGAGCGGCGCCAAGGTCGATTCGTCGCCGATGTCGGCGCGCACCTGCCACTCGGCATAGTAGCCCTGGCCGAACAGCTCGCTTAAGGTAGGCCGCAAGGCATTGTGCACGATATGCTTCATCTCCTCAGGCACGCCGGGCAGGCAGACGATGACCCATCCCTCGCCGCGCAACAAAACTCCCGGCGCAGCGCCCACGTCATTGCGCAACGGCTCGGCGCCCTGCGGCAGGTGCGCCATCTTGAGCCGGGCGGGGGTCATCTCGGCGCTGGCTACATGGCCAGCTCGGGCCAGCTCGGCATACTTGGCCTCTACCCAGCGGCGCGCCTGAGAGTGCTCGGCCAGTGGTCGGCCCAACGCCTGGGCCACGGAGGATAAGGTGAGGTCGTCTTCTGTGGGCCCCAACCCCCCAACGGTGACGACCAGCCCGGCCCCCCGGCGCAAAGCAGCAGATAAAGTGTCGGCGATCGTCTCTCGCTCATCGCCGATCTGTGTGACACGCCGGACTAAAGCGCCCAGGCCGACGAGCTGTTTGCAGAGCCAATGACTGTTGGTGTCCAACACATCGCCGAGCAAAATCTCGTTGCCGATGACAATGATTTCGACCGCCACCGCCCCTCGCGCAAAATGGGCAGGAGCAAGAGGCGCTGTCTGACCCCTTTCGCCCGCCTGTGCCTCTCTTTGGATGCTCATCGTTCGCCCGGCCCTCGACGCAAACCGGGATACGTTTCGATAGCTTCGAGCTCCGCCAGCAGATTCTCGCCTTGCAACGCACCTTTTTCGGTGATGACGGTGGTGATCTGCTCGAGCGGCGTCACGTCGAAATACACGTTGCGCACCTCAACGTTGCTGCTGGATAGCGGCATGATTTCCTCTGGATCGCCTGCGCGCAGATATTGATCGGCCAAAAAATCCTTGGGCATGAACTTGAATGTCGTAGCCAGGACGATGCGCGGGATGTCGGCCTCGACGGCGGCGCGCACGAGTTGTGCGGTGCCGACCTTGTTGATCAAGCCGGTGAGGGCCAGGCTGTCGGCGCCCAAGACCAACGCCTGCACCTCAGAAAGCCAGCCGAAAAGGGCCATGTCGATGCCCAGAATGACGCGCAAGCCCGCCCAGCCCAGTTCGCTGGCCAACGCCTGGCCTTCGAACATCGGCCGACCTTCGCCGCAATAAATGCGCATGTTCTTGTTGCCGATGGCGCTCAGAACGTGTGCGACGGTCGAACTGCGCGAGTAGGTCATGATGGCTTGATAATGCCCTATCTCGGTGACGGCAGCATCGATCAGGCTCCTCAGGGCCAACATCTGGCGAGCCTGATGCTGTTGAAGATAGTCAAGGGCGGCCTGGCGCATTTCGACCGCACCGGTGGCGCCGTCCGTGGCCCACAGCATGTCGTTCACCAGGCGAAACAGGATGCCCATCGAGGGTTGCGCAGCGACCAATTGGCGACTGATGCGCAACAACCACTGGCGATAGGTGATGACGCCTGCTGGCTCTGAATCACCGATGATATCGATAAGCAGTTGCAGGGCGCGGTCGGCGATCTCTTGGGCCCCGGAGCGGTTATCGCGGCTCAACTCTTCTAACGCCGACTCCCACCTTGTGCGCGGCATCGCTGCTTGCCTCCTTCGAAAATAGCGCCAACTTGGGCCTCCCGGCCCTCCAAGTTGGCGAGGCCGAGCTCCGCCTCACCACCCGGAACACGGCACATCATTTTCATGTTTTGTGGCGTCCTGCAAGGACATGGGGCCTCCCAAAACGAACACATCTGCAGCCGCGCTTTTCCAAGCACGCTTTTTTGCGGTTTAGAGGCACAGTTTGAAATCACGACTATGCCTCGAAAACAACGGCCGCATAGCATCCGGCCCTGGCACCATCCCAGGGAAAGGGGAACTTTTTTTCCCCACTGCGGACGAATCAGGCCGAGGAGATGGCATTTCAACAAAGTCATTATACTTGCGGAAAAGGGGGACGGCAAACCTCTACGCCATTCTCTTAGTGGCTACGCCCAACCCTAGGTCATATATCAAACCAGCCTGCGGTTGTCCGACGTGCCCTACTCAAAGCGATCGACGATCTCGATCTCGATGATGCGATCGATGCGGAAGGTGCGCTCGGCGTTGCGCAACAAGCAATAACCGAGTAACAACAACTGGCCGCTGCGGCGCACAACGCGATAAGGGCGCACAAACCTTTGCGTCTCCGTGCCGTCCATAGCGCGATAGCGCAAGGCCAACAAACGATCATCGGCCAGGGCCTCGCGGATTTCGATCGGAACGTCGAGCCGGCTCGAGCGGATTACGGAGATGGGGCCGCCCTGCTCGGCCACATAGTCGCGCACGGTGCGAATGCCGCGAGCCCACATATCGTCGATCAGCCGCGTCATGAGCGCACGGGTCAGCAATACATCGGTCATGGCGCGATGGGTCTCGCCGGCGATGCCAAGGCCCAGCGTCTCTGTGACCCGACCGAGGGAATAGCCGGGCAGCCGATACTGGCGACGGGACAGGCGCAGCGTGCACAGGGCTACCATCGGCGGCAGGGTCATGCCAACCAGGCTCAGTTCTTCGAGCAAAAAGCCCAGATCGAAAGGGGCATTATGCCCCACAAAAACGGCGCCCCGCAGCAGATCTAGCACGTCGCCAGCGATTTGGGCAAAATGGGGGGCATCGCGGACCATGTCATCGGTGATGCCATGCACGGCGAACGCCCCGGCGCCGATGCGCCTTTGCGGGTTGATGAGCTGATGGAGAGCATCTACCACGAGGTCGCCTTCGCAACGCAAAGCGGCTATCTCGACCACGCGGTCGCCCAACTCGGGGTAAAGGCCCGTGGTCTCTACATCGAGAAAGGTAATGGGCACCTGATCGATGCCGGCGGCCAGCAAGGCGGCAAGGGGATCAGACATCATCGACCTCGAGCAGCGCGCGAACGGGCGCAAAGCTACGCCGATGATATTCGCTGGGGCCATGGCAAAGCAGGGCCCGCCGATGTTGTTCCGTGCCATAGCCCTTATGGGCCGCAAAACCGTACTCGGGGAGTTGGGCATCGAGAGCGACCATCAGGCGATCGCGGGTCACCTTGGCCACAATGGAAGCCGCAGCCACGGAAAGGGAATAAAGATCGGCTTTGGGCACGGCTACCTGAGGGAGCGCCAACCGAGGCAGGGACAGGGCATCGATGATCAGGCCATCGGGAGGAACACGCAACGTCCTCACGGCCTGGATCATGGCCTCCCGGGTGGCGGCGACGATACCCAGCTCGTCGATCTCAGCCGGCGAGACCACGCCGACGCCATGATCCAAGGCGCGGGACAAAATCAACTCATAACAATATTCTCGTTGCGAGGGAAGCAACTGTTTGGAGTCACGCACGGGGGCCAAAAGGCGCCTCAAGTCGGGCAACCGGGGCAAAACGACGGCGGCTGCAACCACAGGGCCGGCCCAAGCGCCGCGTCCTGCTTCGTCGATGCCGGCGATGCACATGCAGCCCCGCCGCCATAACCTGTGTTCATCGACCAGGTCTGGTTGCTGGCCCATGCCACGCCTCCGCACCTCTCACGCAAGCCGGCTCAACCGTCTCCATTCAGGGCTCGCCGACCGATAGGGAACCCACCCTACGGCCGCAGCGCCACGCCCTATTTCACACCTCAGACGCGACCAACGCCGACCCTCGGATGAGAGATCAGATCGCTCGGAACTCCCACATGGATCGCACCAGATGCCCCGTGTGATCCGCTCTTGTGTTCAGGCTTCAGCTTCCGTTTCTCGCTGCCGGCGCTCATACATGGAGCGATCCTCGCGCAGGCGGGCGGCCTTGCCGCGATATTTGCGCAAATAATAGAGTTGGGCGCGGCGCACCTTGGCGCGGCGAAGAATCTCGACCTTCTCAATACGCGGTGAGTTAAAGGGAAAAGTGCGCTCGACGCCGATGCCGTGAGCAGCGATGCGGCGCACGGTAAAGTTGGCGTTGACGCCCCCTTTGCGCATACGCATAACCACGCCCTGGAAAACTTGGATGCGCTCACGATCGCCCTCGACGATGCGATTATGCACGCGCACCGTGTCGCCAGGGCGAATATCGGGAATATTAGGATTAGGCTCCGGGTTAAGGGATCTGATTATCTCATCCATTGCGGGTCACCGCCTTTCAACCTGAATCACGAACGCTAATTATAATGGAGGGCCCAGTTCACGGCAAATCTATACCTGGCGCCAACATGATCGGGCTCGCCCTTGGCTCCAACCCAAACCATCAGGTAATCGTCATAAAACCGTCACGAGTTCGTCATTCAATAGCGGAACACCTGGTGTATCCTTGACGTCAAGAAAGGTAAAGCGACGATTCGGGAGGATACCATGAGGGAGCAAGTTGCCGTGGCCAGGCTACGCATGACTTCGATGTCGGTGTTGGTGACGCTGGTTTTGATGTTGTTGCTGTTGCTCTTTAGCCTGAATGCTCGCCTGTCCGCGCTATTCGCCGATGCGCCATCGACCGGGCAACACATCTCTGCCTCGGAGAGAGCGGGTGAGATAGCTTCTGCCGAGCCTTTGCTGGAAGTACATTACAGCATAGTGGGTTCCTCAGCGCCATAATGAGCATGATGCCCCCGAACCACGATCGGCCAACAAGCTCTCACGCAGCGCGTCGGGAACGCGCTCAACGCTCTTGGGCTTCCTCCTCCTGATCGCTATCGAGTTCCAACTTCTCAACAAGGTCCGGAGCCAGCTCAAACCACCCATCATCTTGGGCGCAAAGTCGAAAATTTTCTTGAGGATGGTGCAACTGATAGTCATGCAAACGGCGGGTAGCAAAGTTGGCCAAGAGCGTAGCCACGGCACCGCTGCGCGGGCCAGGCGGCAATACTCCAAAGACGTCTAACAACGACGCTTCGCCACGGGTCCATACCGGACCAAGGGCAATGAAACCGGTGATCTCGCCATCCTCCAGGGCGACAAAAGTCTCCTTCCAATCCTCTTCCAAGGAAGGCAAATAGCGCGCTTCGATCGCCTGGGGATCGAGCGGTAGCCTGGCTTCGGGATGATCCCCCAGCACGCGGGCAAAGAAACGCACCACGGCATCCAGATCTGCGGGCATACAAGCCCTTACCTCAATGCCTCGATCCTCGGTTTGTCCTTCAGCTTCCCCATCCAACATGCGAACCCAGGCGAACTTGCGCCGCAGCGTGGCCGGGTAATAGGCCTCTAACACATCATAATCGACCTTTTGTCCCCAGCGGTAGTAAACACGGGGATCGATGTACGACTTGAGGCTTGTGCCCAGGTTCCATTGCCGCTTTTCCCTAGCGATGGCGAATTGAGCCTTGATCTTGCCCAGCGCGTTTTCAGCGCGCCGGCGGCGCTCTCGAGCGGCCTCCAACCGGCTTTGAGCGCGGGCGATGCGTTTACGATAGCGGACACGAACCTTGCGTCGCTCTTCTGGCGTTGCGGCTTCCTGGGCTTTTTGCTTTGCTTCTTCTTCCAATATTTTGCGCTGCTGAAGATATTCGGCTTCTTGTAAACGATAGCGCTTAATACGCTCCTCGGCCTTTTCCCTACGCTCCGCATAACGGGCTTTGGTACGCTGCCAATCGCCTTTGTATTGCTTGGTATGGTTACAAAGGATAGCGGCTTCTAGATTGGCCAGGTTGGCAGCTTCCCACTTGGCGTATTCGGGATCATGGGCTTTTACCCCCGATTCTTCCAAGCTCTTGGTCACAGCCTGCGTGGCATGATGGGTACGAAAGACCTTGGCCGTGAGGCCGGGCAAAATACCGGACAGGTAAGTATTAACATCTCGACTGGTGATGTCGGGAAAGAGCTGCGGTAACCCGCGGGAGGGAGAATCTCCATTGTCATTGCTCGACGGGCGGGCATTGGCTATCAACTCGCGCAACCTGGCCACGACCAGCTCGGGCAATTCGATGTGCTTGTGCCACTCGACTGAGTCTTTGCCCAGGAAACGAAACTCGACGGAGGTATCGCCGTGGATGGTCACATGCTCGGGCCGCAGGGTCGTAGCGCCGACAGTATCCGCCTCGTCGGGCTCTTTTTCGTCGCCCACGCGCAAGCATAACGCATCGATGAGATAACACGCTGTGGCAATCATACGTACCTGCGCGTCCTGACTGGAAAGATCGCGATAGATGCGCTCACGGATAGTGTGGATATGCTCATCGAGATGAACGGCCTTGTCGAACTTGAGCGCCTCGCGTTCCTGACGCAGGGGAGCGGTCTCGCCCAGCCAAATGTATTTATATTTGCCGGACAATTTGTCCTTCCAACGGGCCACCCATAACGATTCGGGTTCCCAGACGATCTCGAAATCGGGGTTATCTGGTCGGGGCGCATCGGGGCTAAGGTTTAGCGTCACATCACGGGCCTGTGCGCCCTCTTTCCAGCGACCGC
>JACIWY010000789.1 GCA_014360745.1 Chloroflexota bacterium | reverse complement strand
GGCGAGCTCAAGGGCGGGGTGTAGGAGAGGTCCAGGTCGTTCAAAGCCTCGACGCTCATGCCATGGAACAGGGCCGTAGCCAGGATATCCACTCGCTTGCTTATTTCTGCGCCTCGGCGGCCCAAAATCTGCCCACCCAGCAACTTGCCGGTATGACGATCGGCGGTCAGGCGAATTTGCATCGTCGTCGCACCGGGGTAATAGACTTTATGATCCCACGTTGCATAGCCCACCGTCAGGGGATCACAACCGGCCTGGCGAGCTTCTTCGGTCAACAAGCCGGTGCGCGTCACCACAAGCCCCAAAATCTGCACCACCTGGGTTCCCAAAGAACCCTCGAAAAGGCGCGGCTCCCCCTCTGTCACCGCATTCTCGCCGGCCACACGACCCTGCTTATGTGCCGTGGTGCCTAGGGGCAAATAGGTTGGCCTTTGTAGGATGCGATGCCAGGTCTCGACACAGTCGCCGGCCGCATATATGTTGGGTAAGTTCGTCTCCATAAGGCGGTTTACCCGGATAGCTCCGCGCACACCGGTTTCGATCCCGGCGGCTATCGCCAAATCAACGGACGGCGCGACCCCAACGCCCACCAAAACCAAATCGGCCTCCAAGGAAACCCCTCGCCCCACGACGTGCAAGCCAGCCCCATGGCGTTCGATACGTTGTACATCGGCCTGGGTAACGACCTTCACGCCATGGCCAGTCAGTTCCTCGGCAATACGCTCGCCCAAAGGGGCCTCTACCGTCTTGAGCAGCGTAGGGTTGTGGTCCACGATGGTGACGGCGAGCCCGCGCAGGAGAAAGGCATCGACCATCTCCAGGCCGATATAGCCCCCACCGACGATCACGGCGCGCTCCGGTTTGTATTGCTCGATGAACTCGCGCACGGCTATACTATCGGGCACCCAACGCAACGGAAACACACCGGGGAGCCCAAGCCCCTGCAATTTGGGCGCCCGAGATTCGGCTCCAGTGGCGATGACGAGTCGGTCGTAAGACATCCATTGCTCAGTGCCCGAGAGATCGCGCAAAAGCACACTATGTCGCCCGGCATCAATAGACAAAGCGGTGTGC
>JACIWY010000788.1 GCA_014360745.1 Chloroflexota bacterium | reverse complement strand
GCCGGGGAAGTCTATGTTTGAGCCCGGCCGCCATGTAAGGGGAGGTGTATGATTTGATCGATTTAGAGAAGGCCAACGAGGAAGCGCTGAACAGGCTGCTCAGCGCTCAGCCGGTTTTGGTGGATATGGGCATAGCCAAGGATACGATTCCGGGGCTCAACGAGAGGACCTTCCTGCACGCTGGGCCGCCCATCGATTGGAAAAATATGTCCGGCCCAATGCGAGGAGCCGTCATCGCCGGCATACTCTTTGAAGGATGGGCCAAGACGCCCGAGGAAGCGGAAAAGCTCGCCGCAAGCGGCGAAATCGCTTTTGAACCGAACCACCACCATCATGCCGTTGGGCCTATGGCCGGCGTTATAACGCCGAGCATGCCGGTATTCGTCGTGGAGAATAAGGCCTTCGGCAACAAGTCCTACACGAACATAAACGAGGGCTTGGGGAAAGTCATGCGCATGGGTGCTTACAGCGAGGAGGTCATAGAGCGCCTTCGCTGGATAAAGAGAGTGATGTATCCGGCGATGCAGGCCGGCATCAGGCACGCTGCGCCCGACGGAGGAATAGACCTGAAGTTCATCATCGCGCAGGCGTTGCACATGGGAGACGAGCTGCACAATCGCAACAAAGCTGCCACGTCTCTGTTTGTGAGGATGCTCGCGCCGCACATGATAGAGGCCGCGCCGGTCGTCAAAGATGTGGCGGATGTGGTGCGCTTCTTGGACAGAAGCGACATCTTCTTCGTGAATTTGGCGATGGCTGCGGCCAAGGCATCTCTCGAACCCGCTCACGGCGTTGAGGGCTCGAGCATGGTGACGATAATGTCGCGGAACGGCACGGAATTCGGCATCAAGGTATCCGGCCTCGGAGATGACTGGTTCACCGCGCCGGCGGCTGTCCCAGAGGTGCTCCTCTTCCCAGGCTTTACCAAAGATGACGTAAATCCGGACATAGGCGACAGCGCCATCATGGAGACGCTGGGCGTGGGAGGGTTCGCTCTGGCCGCTGCGCCGGCTATAGTGCAGTTTATCGGCGGTTCACCCCAGGACGGCGTCAACTATACCATGGAGATGTACGAG
>JACIWY010000787.1 GCA_014360745.1 Chloroflexota bacterium | reverse complement strand
TTAGAATCCTCTAGCGCTCCCTACGCGGGACCGCCCTTGATGATGCCTCGCCTTCTGGCGGACGACGCCATTATAGGCGGCGAGCAACCAAGCTGTCAAGGCCGAGCGCTCATTTGCAGCAAAAATTCGTTCGTAAACCTCTTGACAAACAGCCTATGTCCTGTTATAATATTTACAGGACATAGGACAGAGAACCAAGCTTACATCGCAAAGGATGTCCATCGTATCATGGTCAGGTATGAGGAGGTCGAGGCTCTCGTGGCCGCATGGCAGGATGCACTGGCAAGCCGGGTCGAGGCTCGAGAAGTAGCGTGGGCAACTTGCTATAGCTACTCTCGCGGGGTCGGCCGCTATTTAGCCTGGTGCAAGGAGGGCAACTATCCCTGGGCTGCCGAAGGCTCGGTACGCGAGTGGCAACGCGAGTTGTTGGATCAAGGGTTTGCCCCTAGCTCGGTGAATACCTGGGCAGCCGGCCTGAAGGCTTTCTTTGCCTGGGCCGTAGCTCAGGGAGCTCTCGCCGAGGATCCAACCAAAGAACTCGGCTATGTCGCCACCGATGTGTCTAACCTAATTGCCGAGCGGCTCCCTCTCGCTGACGACGAGGTGCTGCGTGTCTTGCAAAGCCCCGATGACAGCGAGATCGGACGGCGAGATCGTGCTATCTTGGCCCTCATGGCCTATGCGGCAGCGCGCACCATCGACATTCAACGGGCGACGATCGGCGGTTTGCGGATCGATCCGGATGGCCTATTATTGCACCTGCTCCTCGACGGGGAGGAGCTCGTCGCCACTCATGCGCACGCCATAAGCGCCGTGCGCGCCTGGTTGGATGTCCATCCGCTTGCCGACGAAGCCGAGGCGCCCCTCTTTGTGGCCCTGGGTAATCGGGCCCGCGGAGAGCGGCTGACCACGCGGGCCATACGGCGCATTGTGAAGGAGCGCTTTCGCCAGGCAGGCATCGTCGATCCGCGCAAGACAGCGCATAGCCTGCGTTGCAGCGCCATTAGTAATGCGCTTCGTCGCGGGGCGTCCTTGTATCGGGTGCGCATCATGTCGCGCCATCGTTCTTTGGGCAGCCTCTCCAAA
>JACIWY010000786.1 GCA_014360745.1 Chloroflexota bacterium | reverse complement strand
AAGGCTCTACATAGCGTTGGGTGAGCTTACAGGTGGTATCGATCCTGCAGGAGCTGATGAGCACTGGAAAACTGCAAGTTCCGCCTTGAGCCGCATTCGAGACGCATTTACCGATGTAGGATATGAACCTTTTACCTTTTTCCTCGGTGCAGCTATAGAAAACAGGATGGCTATGGAAATATGGGATCAATTGGAGGATGGAACATTAACAAATGCTGCTAACCTGATGGATATGGACCAAGTTGCCTCATTAATTCATTGGTTATGCATTCTATAGGATATTAACTAATTTGCTGTCTGATAGATCAGAATTATAGAGTCTTAAAAGCTCGTTGGCGATCGGCCTTTGTGCTGTCGTCGATCAGCTCTCTTGCATTTGGGCTTCGATCTTGGCCCAGGTATCGCGCAGGGTGATCGTGCGGTTGAACACCAACCTCTCCTCGGTCGAGTCGGGGTCGACGCAGAAATAGCCCAAACGCTCAAACTGGCAGATATACCCCGGCGGCATGCCCTTCAACGAGGGCTCGACGTAACACTCGCTGCGCACCTCCAATGAATTGGGGTTCAACGCCTCCATGATGTTTTCCGCCGAAGCGGGGTCGGGATCCTTGAACAAGCGATCGTAAAGCCGCACTGTCACCGGCAAGGCATGGGCCGCCGACACCCAATGCAAGGTGCCGCGCACCTTGCGCCCGTCCGGCGCGTCTCCACCGCGAGTGGCCGGGTCGTAGGTGCAATGTAGCTCTACCACCTCGCCCCGTTCGTTCTTGACCACGCCGGTACAGGTGATGAAATAGGCATAGCGCAGCCGCACCTCCCGCCCAGGGGCCAGCCGGTAAAAGCGACGCGGCGGATCCTCGCGAAAGTCATCTCGTTCGATGTACAACACCTTGGAGAAGGGCACCTGTCGCGTGCCCATCGATTCGTCCTCCGGGTTGTTGATCGCCGTCAATTCCTCCACCTGGCCCTCCGGGTAGTTGTCGATGACCACCCGAAGCGGATCCAGCACGCCCATGCGCCTTGGGGCGCGCCGATTGAGGTCTTGCCGCACAAAGTATTCCAATAACGCGATATCGACGGTGCTGT
>JACIWY010000785.1 GCA_014360745.1 Chloroflexota bacterium | reverse complement strand
GTGCAGGTCTTTACCCGCGCCATCGACGCCGGCGCCACCACCATCAACGTGCCGGATACGGTCGGCTACATCCAACCGCAGGAATTTGCGGACCTCATCGGCTACCTCTTGGAGCATATCCCCAACGCCCATAAGGCCGTGTTTTCCGTGCATTGCCATAACGACCTGGGCCTTGCCACGGCCAATACCCTGGCGGCCTTGCGCGCCGGCGCCCGGCAGGCGGAAGTGACTTTGGCGGGCATCGGGGAGCGTGCCGGCAACGCCGCCCTGGAAGAAGTGGTCATGGCCATGGAAGTGCGCAAGGACTACTACGGTCTGGAAACCGGTATCGTGAAGGAGCAGATTTATCCCTCGACACGACTGCTTTCCCTCATTATTGGCCAGCCCATTCCGCCGTACAAATCGATTATCGGTTCTAATGCCTTTGCCCACGAATCCGGCATCCACCAGGATGGGGTGCTCAAGCACCGGCAGACGTATGAAATCATGACCCCGGAATCGGTGGGACGCAGTGCGGAGGACATGGTCTTGGGCAAGCATTCGGGGCGGGCGGCCCTCAAGGCCCGTCTGGAGGGTTTGGGCTACGTCCTGAGCGAAGAGCAGGTCGATATCGTGTTTGCGGCCATGAAAAAATTGGCGGATCGGAAGAAAGAAATCTTCATCGAAGACTTGGAAGCCGTGGTGCTTGATGAGATCTTCCGCATCCCTGACAAGTACCGGTTGGAATATTTGAGCGCCATCAGCGGCAACATGGCCATCCCCAACGCGGTGGTGAAGATGTACGTGGATGGCGAGGAGCGCACGGTGTCCGATTTTGGCACAGGTCCTATTGATGCGGTGTTCCACACCATCAGCAAGACCGTGGGCCGGACCCCCAAGTTGCTGCGCTACGCCGTCAATGCCATCACCGGCGGCACGGACGCCCAGGGCGAGGTCACGGTGCGCATCGAGGAAAATGGCAAGTCCGCGGTGGGACGCGCTGCGGACGCCGATATCATCGTGGCCAGCGCCAAGGCGTATATCAATGCCTTGAACCGCCTGGCCAAACGTGAGGAGGAAACGGTATGGGCCAGAGTTTAGCCGAAAAGATAC
>JACIWY010000784.1 GCA_014360745.1 Chloroflexota bacterium | reverse complement strand
GAAAAAGTTTTGGGCAAATTGATCACTTTCGAGGGGCCCGAGGGCAGTGGCAAGACGACTCAGTCTCGCTTGCTCCAAGAGCGCCTGACCGCTGAGGGATTCCAAGTCCTTAGCACTCGCGAGCCTGGAGGCACGGCCATCGGCGAACAAATCCGTTTGGTGCTGCATGACCTGGCCAACGAGGCGATGGACCCGCGAGCCGAGGCGCTCTTGTACTCGGCCGCCCGCGCCCAACACGTAGCCCAGGTCATTCGACCCGCGCTCCAGGCGGGCAAGATCGTCCTGTCCGATCGCTTTGCCGAATCTACATTGGCCTATCAAGGATATGGACACGGTCTCGATCTGGCCATGTTGAAACAGATCACCGCTTTCGCCACTGGTGGCGTTCAGGCCGACCTGGTGATCTATTTGGATTTGGATGTCTCAGTGGGTTTGGAGCGCAAGTGGCACGACCTGCAAGAGGGACGGGGCGAGTGGAACCGGATGGACGATCAAACCCTCGCCTTCCACGAGCGGGTGCGACGCGGGTATCTGGAAATGGCCGCCGAGGAGCCGGAGCGCTGGCTTTTGCTTGATGCCACTCAACCTATCGAGACGATCCATCGCCATATCTATGAACGGATGAAAACCTTGCTCTGATCGGCCGTGCGTCTGCGCACTAGCGCCGCTGGCCCAATTCGCCACAGGGGGAAACCACATGGGGATCAAGCTCATCATCAGTATTGTTCACAGCGACGATGCCGATCAGCTGATAACCGCCTTGCGCGACGGGGGGTTCTCCTCGACCAAGATCAGCACAACGGGCGGCTTTTTGCGCGAAGGCAATGCCACCATCTTGGTGGGAACGGACGAAACCAATGTGCCCAACGTGTTGGACATCATCAAACGCAACTGCCACACCCGCACGCAATATGTGAACCCACTGCCCCCGGTGATGGAGCCCGGCGAGTTGTATATGCCCAATCCGGTGGAAGTACAAGTCGGGGGCGCGGTAGTCTTTATTCTAGACGTCGAGCGCCTCATCAAATACTAAAACCTGGGGCGCGGGTGCCCTTACCCGCGCTAGGCAAAGGTAAAATCTTGGATCAAGAGACCT
>JACIWY010000783.1 GCA_014360745.1 Chloroflexota bacterium | reverse complement strand
TTGTCGTTCTCCCTTTTGTCGGCATGCCCTGTTGCCTGAAGCCGAGTATAGATGGATCAGGTGGCCCGAGGATTAGAGGATTATAAGAAATCAGGGTTGCCATCTACGCAAGCCGGGGATTAGAATGGGAGGGGAGCCCGATTCAAGGCCAAGACCACCAGATGACCCGCCGTGCGCGGTAAAGCCCCCCTTGGATAACGCCCGCTCAGCAAGGCGCCGATAGCCTGAACGGTGAGGGAAAGCCATAGATGATTCTGCTCCTCTCGAGTCTGTTGCTCCTGGCTACTTTTTCCACCAAGCTGGCGTTCCGCATCGGGGTGCCCGGTCTGGTGATCTTCTTGGGTTTGGGCATGCTTTTCGGCAGCGACGGACTGAATCTAATATACTTTGACAACCCGTTGCTGGCCAAGCAAATAGCCAATGCGGCTCTAATCGTCATCCTTTTTCAGGGCGGCTTTACCGTCAAGCGCGAAGTATTGAGGCTGGCCTTTGCCCCGGCTTTCAGCCTGGCAACGGTTGGCGTCTTCCTGACGGCCATAGCCCTGGGATTGGCGACCCACTACCTCGCCGGCCTTAGTCTTGAAGCCTCCCTCCTGGTCGGGGCTATCATCTCTTCGACCGATGCCGCGGCCGTTTTCTCTATCTTCAGGCACAAAAGCGTCCGGCCCAGGCTGGCCGCCACCCTGGAAATCGAGTCGGCCTCCAACGATCCCATGGCCATTATCCTGACCATGGCCATGCTCGATTTTATTCAAAGCGCCGATTTCACCCCGGCCCCGTTCATCGCCCACCTGGCCTGGCAGATAGGCGCCGGGATGGGCGTCGGGTACCTGTTCGGAAGGCTCGGGCCTCACCTGTTTAATAGGGCCCGTCTGGAATCCGGCGGCTTTTATTACGTCCTGATACTGGGATTCTGCTTCTTCAGCTTCGGGGTAGCGGAGGTAATTAGGGCCAACGGTTTCCTGGCGGTGTTCATCGCCGGCTTCCTCCTTGGCCAGAGCGAATTCGTTTACAAGCAGGGCATTAAGCGCTTTCTGGAGGGCGTCTCGGCTTTTTGCGAGATGATGGTATTTTTAATGCTGGGACTGCTCGTATTCC
>JACIWY010000782.1 GCA_014360745.1 Chloroflexota bacterium | reverse complement strand
CGTACCTCCTTCATCATCGCCCAGCGTGTCTCGACGGTGCGCAACGCCGATATGATCCTGGTTATCGATCGCGGCCGGCTGGTGGCCCAAGGCCGACACGAAGACCTGATCCGCGAATCGGGGATCTATGCCGATATCTATTTCCGACAGCTCAGACGAGAGAACGGCCAGCCCCAAGCGGCGCTGGCGGGGAGTGATTAGCTATGAGTTTTGGATTCGGCCCTACGGGGGGCTTTCACGGCCCGCACGTTCATTTACACGACTATCGGGATGTCACCGGCAAGGTCTTTGACTGGCGCGTCATGAGGGAGCTGTTCCAATATTTGACGCCTTATCGCCGCAAGATGGCCGAGGGCGTGCTCTGGATGCTGGTCAGCGCCGGGCTGGCCCTATTGGCTCCTTACCTGATCAAAAAGGCCATCGACGACTATATCGCCGCCAGCAACATGTCGGGCCTGGCCTGGATGGCCGGCGCGGTGCTCATCGCCTACGCCCTGGATTTCGCCGTGAGCTGGCGACGTCGCTTTGTGCTAGGCACGGTGGGCAATAGGTTGTTGCAGACCATGCGGCATCGCCTGTTCGCCAAGTATCAAGAGTTGTCGATGAGTTATTTTGACACCCACGAGATCGGCTCGCTGATCTCGCGCATGGCCAGCGATGTGGGCGTCATCAACGAGCTATTGGCCAACGGCATCATCACCATGATGAGCGATTTGGTGCTGTTGTTCAGCATCATGGGGGTGATGCTAGCGCTCAATGTCCGGCTGGCCCTGCTGACCCTGTCCGTTCTGCCGCTTATGGCAGTGGCTACGCTGGTCTTTGGCCGCTATGCGCGCGCGGCCTATCGCCGCACGCGCGAACGGGTGAGCGTGCTCACCGGCCGCTTGGCCGAGGACCTGAGCGCCATGCGCGTCATCCAGGCCTTTGCCGAGGAGGACCGCACCAGTCGCGATTTTGACCAGGTGAACCGCGCCAACCGCGATGCCCAGGTGGCGGCCGTGGCGCTGGCTTCCTTTTTTACGCCGGTATTAGAGGTGCTTAGCTTCCTGGCCGTGGCCATCATCCTGTGGTTCGGCGGCCGCGCCGCCGCGGCGGGCACCG
>JACIWY010000781.1 GCA_014360745.1 Chloroflexota bacterium | reverse complement strand
CACTGAGCAAAGAAGGCTATAGAAGACGGATTCGCGATGGGCCAAAGGCCGGAGGGGAATGGATCGAAAAGAAGGGCTGGTTGTGCGTGTGCACGGTGGGCATTACTATGTCAAAGCCGATCAACAGATCATAGATTGCGCCATTCGTGGTCGCCTGAAGCAGGAACAGGTGGAGGGTGATCTGGTAGCCATCGGCGATCGGGTGCTATGGAGTCCTATCGAGGAGGGGCGCGGCGTTATCGAGGAAGTGCTGCCGCGCAAATCGGTCCTCTCGCGTTTGTCGCCCGAGGCCCGTGGGCAGATAGAGCAGGTCATCGTGGCCAATCCCGATCAGGTGTTGATCGTCTTTTCGGTGCGCATGCCGCCGCTCAACCCCTTTATGCTCGATCGCTACCTGGTGGCCTGCGAAGCCGCGAACCTGCCCGCGGCCATCGTGGTCAACAAGATTGATCTGGCCGAGCCGGCGGACCTGGAGCTTGTCGAGCGCTATCGGAAGATAGGCTACTATGTGTTGCCCACTAGCGCCGTCACCGGCGAGGGGTTGGAGGAGCTGCGACAATTGTTGCGGGGAAAACTGACGGTGTTGACGGGCCCCTCGGGCGTAGGCAAATCGACGTTGCTTAATTTGCTTTGGCCCGACCTCGATCTCCCCGTGGGCGAGATCAGCACCTACCATGAACGAGGCAAACATACCACCGTGGTGCCCTGGCTGCTCAACCCCGAGCCCGATGTCTATGTGGCCGATACGCCAGGGCTGCGCCAGTTTCGTTTCTGGGATATTGAGCCGGAGCAACTGGATGCCTTTTTCCCCGAGATGTTGCCCCATCTCAACAAGTGCCGTTTCACCCCCTGCACCCATATGCACGAGCCGGGCTGTGCCGTGCGCATGGCGGTGGAACGAGGTGAAATCTCGGAGCAGCGCTATGAAAGCTATCGGCGCATGTTCCGGCATGAGGTCTGAGGCTGTAGTGCGGTTTGAGCCGCCCTGTCGCTATTCATGGGGGAAAATGGGCAGCTTTTCGCCCAAGACGGGGACGGGGTGGGCGATCTTGACCTCCCACCATGCCACGGCCGTGGCCACCAACTCGCGCCACCAATAGCG
>JACIWY010000780.1 GCA_014360745.1 Chloroflexota bacterium | reverse complement strand
AAACCTTGCCCCTGAACCCCTGCCCGATGCCAACATCGAGCGCATCTCGGTTGCCCTGCCGGGCGATGTGCATCACCGTCTGATGGACCTTTGTGCGCACACCCAGAAAAGCCCAGCAATCGTCAGTGCGCAGCTCATCAACGCCGTTCTCAAAGAGCGCTCTCCGGCCGAGTCTTCCGACAAAGCCGTGTGCACGCCCTCCTCCGTGCCTTTGCGCACAGGACAAGGGGAAGACTTCGCCGCCCTGCGTGACTTTCTCCGTCCGACGGCTGCCCGTGCTTGGTACGACATGCAAGAAGGCAAGATCGCCGTCGTCGAGGCCCCCACGGGAAGCGGCAAGGGGCGAATGATTGTCCAATTGGCGGCCATGATGTGGCGCGCCAAAGGGCCAAAGGCCAAGATCGTCATCAGCGCCCCATTGCCGATCACCCGGCAACTACTCGACGAACTGCGTTTCGTCGCCCCGGATGTTCCGGCCATGATCTTGTTGGGGCGCGCGAACTTTCTGGACGTGGAGCGGCTGCGCGACGTGCTCGATCTTGAAGAAGCGCCGGAGCTTGCCCGATGGCTCGAGCAAGGCGCGCCGGCGATCAGCGAGACGGGGAAGTTTTTGGCAAACGCAAGCGGTGGCGACGTTGCGTACTTACTAGAAGACGCCCTCAGTCTGGCCCCCAACGAAGAAATTGCCCGCATCGTGAGCGGCTGCATGCTCGATGCCGAATCGAACGGGCCGGCACAAGAGATCGTGCAGCGCTTACGCGCCAAGGGGCAAAATTTCGAGGGGATTTTGCTGGTCTCTCACCTCTATCTTGCCGCAGACCAACGCCTGCGGGATTTGCACGCGAATCGTACCCTCGAGAAAGCGCTACTGCCTGAGCGATTCGATGCGCTACTCATCGACGAAGCGCATCTGCTCGAACAAGCCTTTTCTTCGGCGTACTCGCGCACGTATCACCTCAATGCCCTGCTCACGCGTCACCTGCCCGCGCTCGAACTCAAGGCCGAGATGCGTGCGCGCGTGCGCTGCGCGATCGAATCCTTGGGCGATACGATCTGCCGACTCGTGGCCCAGGAAGGGGGAGATGTGCTGTGTCGTCTCTCTGAGCAAAAAGA